>NZ_CP183886.1:4205000-4497500 GCF_048572955.1 Pristimantibacillus sp. PTI5 | reverse complement strand
AACGAGAGCAACGCGGGCTTTAATAGATACATCGTCCTCAATCCAAATTCGAGTTAAGTTTCCGTCTTCCTTGTATTCCACGTAATTTTGGCCAGCCGCTGCATCAAAAACCGGCTTTAGCTTCTTCTCATTAATAATTTCCTTGATACGCTCCATCCCGACTGCCTTAGAAGTAACGGTAACCTTACCGTCCGCCCCCTTTTTCTCGGTCCATATGCGGGTATATAACGGCATGCTGAGTATGAGCTTATTAGAAGGAACACCGTCCTCCTGCATAATGCGAACCACAGAGCTCTCAGTCCAAGGGAGAGAAGCAACCGAACCCGCCTTCGGACTTGATGCCCAATGCTCATCGTAAGCCATGACCATCATATAATCTACAATTCCGCCTAAGGCCGCGCGGTCCAGAAACAATGACCACATTTCACTATTCGATTTTGGCGTTACGTCAACCGATACAACAAGGCCCTGTTCGTGCAGCAGCGGCGTGAGTTCACGGACAAACTGCACAAAGTTGGCTCTATCGGAGGTGTGCACATTCTCAAAATCCAAATTAATTCCTTGCAAGCCATAAACCTGCGCGAACCCGATCAGCTGTTGGATCATTGAAAATCGCGTTGCTGCCGTGGCTAATGCTTTGGTCGTACGCTCAGGTTCGAAATCATTGCTGAATAGCGCCCAAACCTGCAGACCTTGCTTGTGAGCCCAGTTCATGTAAGCAGGATCAGCCTTGCCTTTGATCGTACCTTTATCATCCGCAAGCGCAAACCAGGTTGGACTAACGACATTCAAGCCTTGCATGGCGGGGATCTTAGCCGTGTCGATCTTACGATCGTAAACAGCTTCCCAAGTCATATTGATTTTGTTGCCGAGCACCTTCCAAGCAATGAACGGTTTCTCCTCGGCTTTTGCAGGGATTTGGTCGATGTCCGTCAGCTTCACGTCGTTTTTGTTCATGTAGCCGGTCAGTCCATCTCCGCTTTGGACAAGAAGCCAGCCTTCCTGCTCCTTCCAAATTCTAAACGGTTGGCCCTGGGGGATTTTTTGTATAAAGGGCGCTCGGATCGTCGGTTCGGTACGTACAGCCGCGTCTTTCTTGGATGACGCTGTCTCTCCTAATTGGATCGAGTCCCCTTCTGACAATAAAGTAACCGTACCTGTATCTTGCCTAAATTCGACTTGCAAACCGTACAGTTCCTCTAAAGGCTCCGCTGGGATGTAAACCGTATCGCCCGCTTTTTCAGCGGTAATCGTTAAATTATAAGGCTTCTGATTTATTTTAGCCGATAATGAATCCGTTTTAAGATGAAGCACTTTATTAGCCGTGGTCAAAATAATGGAGCCCGAATCAGGTTCATACCGGATAGGCTTGTCCGCACCGAGTACCTGTTCGAGAACCGAAAGCGGCAGCTTTACTTCGTTATTTTCCACAATGGCTCCATCGGCGGCTTCTGTGCCCCGAACAAAAATCGGATGCTCGAATTGATAGTCCGGCTCTGTCTTTTCGTTATTTGGAATATAGCGCATATAGCCATACCAGCAAAAAACGGCCAGTACTCCCGCCAAAAATAATAACGCAATGCTCCGGGCACCCCGGTTTCCTCTGCGGCGCGGCGCTCGGTTGTAAATCGTTTCCAAAACATCACTCTCCTATATGCTTTCTGTTTGCTCTACCGGCAATAAAAAACGTGCTGATTAGCGTTGAATCGCTCCCCGGCACGTTCTTTTTTTTTTGGCTTGAAAATCATTATTTCGTTGTTGCGGTATTGCATGTCGAGCATAGCCCGTATATTTCCATCCGGTGGCCCTCAACTACAAACCCCGTCACCCGTGATGCGGCGCGCTCAACTTCAAGCAGCGGCGGATAATCAAAGTCCACGATGGAACCGCAATTTTTGCAAATGGCATGGTAATGATCGGATAAATCCGAATCAAAACGGCTAGAATCATCGCCATATGTCAGCTCACGCACTAATCCAGCTTCTACAAATAAACGCAGATTATTATATATGGTAGCCACGCTCATGCTTGGATAAATTGGAGAGAGCGCTTTATAAATTTCATCTGCAGTCGGATGGGACATGGAGTCCATCAAGTAGCTTAATATGGCGTGACGTTGCGGGGTCATACGGACGCCATTCATCTTCAGTTGCTCAAGTGCTAAGTTAACGCTGGCTCCCATTCCCCTCACGCCTTTCCTTAGTAGTTACAGCTATTGTACGTTCTAATTTAAGCGTTTGTCAATGAAAGCGCCTTATTAAGATCGCCCAAATTGCCTGATCGAAATGCTGTTCGTTGCATTGATTTGGATTCGGTAAGTGCCCTCGCCTATTGATCCGCGTATGGTTTTCTTACTTACCTCCAGCGGCAGCTCCGTCGTAATATTACCGAAAGTTACCGATCCGTAAACCGTAAAATGACCATCCTCGGGCATCGCAAGCTTCACTTCGCCAACCGAGCTGTCCAAATCCCAATCGCCGCCAACCTTATCGCTGCTCAGCTCTATGCTGCCGTTGAGCGTATCCGCTTTTACGGAAGAGTCCGCTCCGTCCACTTTAATTTTTCCGTTTTTCGTTTCGGCCTCGATGTTACCTGTTATATCCTTGATTTCCAAGCTTCCGTTCAGCGTATTGGCGAAAAGCTTGCCTTGGATTTTTGCTGCGGTAATCGTGCCGTTCTTCGTCTCCAGGCTGGAATCTCCCGTTATGCCGTTTACGGTAATGCTGCCATTATTACCTTTGACGGTCAAAGAGCCGTTAATGTTGCTTACTGAAATAATTCCGCTGTTGCTGCGAATGTCTAAGCCGCCGGGCAGCGTCAAATCCTTAATTTCAACCGAACCGTTATCCGCTTCCACGCTCAGCTTCAAAGCAGGCTTCGGCTCCTCCGTCGGTTCAGGTGTCTGCTCCGTCACACCGCCCGAATTTGTATCCGTTGCCAAAGGCAATGCATAATCTTCATCTGCTGCAACAATTGGAAATGGCATCTCTAAGCTATTCACGTTTGCCGCATCGAGAATGCCGGTCAAGTCCGTTTGCACCGGCGTCTCCGTTGGCGCTTCCTCCGCCTTTACTTGATCAGAAAGCGACATAGGCACGGTGATAAGCATGTTCATTCTCGGCTTTCTACCGCCATTTGTACCATAGGATTGCCCTTTAGCCTCTAGGGTAACCTCTGCTCCGGGATTGACTTTTACCATGGATTGCTCAGCGATCGCATCCGCTTCTTCCTTATCGGCGACATCGACCCATACGGCCGTCAAAAGCTCAATTTCCTGCACGTCACCCGTACGGACGGTTACTTGGCCATTCGGATTAACGATACGGATGAGTGAAGCCGCTTCATCCAGCGGAACCTTGATAACCGCCTTGTCATATTGGAAGCCCTTTTCTTCTCCATATTCGGCAGTTCCGTTCAGTTCGACATTAAATTGATCCAACCACCGGAAAGGGATATCTGCGTATTGCGTTACGACATAAGCGGTCAGAGTAATGACTAGGGCAATCATTCCGCCTGCGACGTCGAGTCTAAGCTTCTTCTCCGCTCCTTTAAATTTTAAGCTGAAAATTATGATTTCAAGGCCTAATACAATAAATATGACCGGCCACCATTGTCCAAGTAGCGAAATATCATTCCTACCATTCATTTGATCAAGCAAAAGCAATATTCCCACGGTCAGTACGAGCACCGCAGCCGTGAAACGTCCTAGCTTAAACATAGATACCGACCCTTTCCGTGAACGTAACAGCAGCAAAATGGATACCAGCACAATGATTGGACCCACGCAAAGCTCCGCAAGCTCATTCATCCAAGGCAATAGAGCTTGCGGCGGCCTTACCAAAATAAGCATAATGCTTCCTGATGCTAAAAGTAAAACACCGTGCGTGAGATTTAACGCAACCGGATTAGGATTGACCGCCTCCGCGCTTTGCAAGGAATCAAATACGCTTATGAAATAAAAAACCGGAAGCATAATGCCTAAATATACAATTAACAGCAAATGTCTGCCGCCGTCTGAATCAGCCAACCGGACAATGGCCGTCAAATCGAGCCAAAAAGCTGCGATAAGCAATAATCCCTTCGGATGCTGCCCGGTATACATATGCCCCGCTCCTGGCATCAGGAATGCGAATAATACAGTGAGCAGCCTATTTTTCATTCGTTTTATTCTGAGCTGACCCAACGCACACCCTCCAAATGCTTTATACTGTCGAGAAGCACAAGCAGCGTTTCGGATTTAGGCAAAGTAATAAAGAGCTGCAGCATAACCTGTTCGCCGTTTTCATCCGCCTCGCACTCCTCCAGCAGCATTTTTTTTATCACGATTTTCCGATCAGTCATCAAGCTGTTGATATCCAACATGGCCCGTGAAAGATCTTTCGCTTTGATTTTAATCAACTGCTCTTTCTTCGCTCTGATATATCTTTTCTCCAGCTTATTAAAAGCCCATAGCGTGACGAGCACCATAACTGTCGCTGTTGCGGAAGCGAAATAGAAGCCAGCCCCTACCGCTAGCCCAATCGCGGATACAACCCAAAGCGATGCCGCAGTGGTCAAACCGGTTATCGACTTCCCCGTAAATAATATCGTTCCGGCTCCAAGGAAACCAATGCCTGTGATGACTGCCGCTGCAAGACGGGCAGGGTCAACCCTTACATTCGGCTCATCGACAAATGCCGAAAAGCCATACATAGATAGCAGCATGAGCAAGCATGAGCCTAAACAAACCAATATGTTGGTTCGCAGCCCGGCCGCATGTTTGGACTGCTCGCGTTCGAAGCCGACGAGCCCTCCTAACAGCAATGCAAGAAGCAATCTTAACAAAATATGAAGCTCACTGATATCCCATGGATTGTTTAACGGATTTAATTCCATATGCGATCCCGACCTTTCCATAATCGCTATTGTAACATAATTGTATGCAGCAATTGGAGCGTACAGCTCTTCTTACCCGAGTATTGTACAAAAAGAAAGACGCGATTCATCGGGAGATGAACCGCGCCTTTGTGCACGATACGCCTATTTCAGGCGTTCGATTAACAGCTTATTCGCAAGCGCAGGATTAGCTTTCCCTTTGGAGGCTTTCATGATCTGGCCAACCAAGAAACCAATCGCTTTATCTTTACCCGCTCTGTAATCCTCGACAGATTGCGGATTCGCTTCGATAATCTGATCCACGATTTGAAGGACAGCGCCTTCGTCGCTTATTTGAACGAGACCTTGCTCTTCGACGATTTGCTCTGGCAGCTTGCCGGATTCGAGCATTGCTTTGAACACGGTTTTGGCAATTTTACCGTTAATCGTGCCCTTCTCCAGCAATCCGATCATTTCGCCCAGGCCTTGTCCGGTAATTTTCACATCGGAAATCTCTTGGTCATTCGCATTCAAGTAACCAAGCAGATCGCCCATGATCCAGTTCGACACGGTTTTGGCATCCTTGGTATAGGACAGGCTTTCCTCAAAGAAATCAGCAAGCTTTTTGGATGAAGTAATCACCTCGGCATCATAAGCAGGAAGGCTGTAATCAGCCGTGTATCTTGCTTTGCGCGCATCTGGCAGTTCCGGAATGGTGGCGCGAATGCTTTGCTTCCACTCCTCGCTGATATGCAGCTGCACGAGATCCGGATCCGGGAAATAGCGGTAATCATGCGCTTCTTCCTTGCCGCGCATCGAGAATGATTTTCCAAGCGCATCGTCAAAGCGGCGCGTTTCTTGAATAACCTCGCCGCCGCCGTCAAGTATTTCCGCTTGGCGGAACTGCTCGTACTCTAGTCCCCGCTGAACGCCGCGGAAGGAGTTCATGTTTTTGAGTTCAGCCCGCGTACCAAATTCCTTCTGACCGTAAGGACGAAGACTGATGTTCGCGTCGCAGCGCAAGCTTCCTTCCTCCATCTTCACATCAGAAACGTCGCAATACTGCATGATCGCTTTGATTTTCTCCAAATAAGCCTTTGCTTCTTCGGGCGTGCGGATATCGGGCTCGGACACGATCTCGATAAGCGGCGTACCGACACGGTTGAAATCGACAAGGGAGGCATAGCCGCCATCTACGTGAGTCAGCTTTCCTGCATCCTCTTCAAGATGCAGCCTTGTAATGCCAATCCGCTTCGTTTCGCCATTCACCTCGATATCGATCCAGCCGTGCTCGCCGATCGGTTGATCGAATTGCGATATTTGGTAGGCCTTAGGCGAATCCGGGTAAAAGTAGTTTTTCCGGTCAAACTTGCTAATATCGGCAATTTGGCAGTTAAGTGCCATTGCCGCTTTCATCGCGTATTCAACCGCTTGGCGGTTCAATACCGGCAAAACGCCGGGATGCCCAAGACAGACTGGACAGGTATGGGTATTCGGCGGCGCGCCGAAAGCCGTAGAGCAGCCGCAAAAAATCTTACTATTCGTATGCAGCTCCACATGGACTTCCAGCCCGACAACCGTCTCGTATTTGTTCGGTTCAGACATTCGTATCGATCCCTTCGTAAACGTAGATATGGCCGCTTATAGCTGCGGACGTTGTTTATGATGCTCCGTGTGCTGCTCGAACGCATGGGCGGCGCGCAGCACCGTCGACTCGTCGAACGCTTTCCCGATAATTTGCAAGCCGATCGGCAAGCCGTCAGCCGTACCGCATGGAACGCTTATAGCAGGAACCCCTGCCAAGCTAACCGGTATTGTACAAATATCGTTTAAATACATCGTTAACGGATCGCCGACTTGCTCTCCGATACGGAATGCCGGCGTCGGCGCCGTAGGTCCGATAATCAGATCATATTGACTGAACACTTGATCAAAATCCTGCTTGATGAGTGTCCGTACTTTCTGCGCCTTTAAGTAGTAGGCATCATAATATCCGGAGCTAAGCGCATACGTTCCGAGCATGATCCGGCGCTTCACTTCCGGGCCAAAGCCCTCGCTGCGCGATTTCTTGTACAAATCGATTAGGTTTTCCGGATTTTCCGCACGGACGCCGTAGCGCACGCCGTCAAATCGAGCCAGATTCGACGAGGCTTCCGAGGAAGCAAGCAGATAGTAAGTAGCAATCGCATAATCCGTATGCGGAAGCGATACCTCTTCCCATGTGGCGCCCAGCGATTCATATACCGCTAGTGCTTTTAGCACCGCTTCCTTCACGCGCGGGTCAATGCCCGCTCCGAGGTATTCTTTTGGCACGCCGATGCGCAAGCCTTTGACATCACCGGTCAATGCAGAGGTGTAGTCAGGAATTTCCACGTTCGCAGAAGTGGAGTCACCCGCATCGTAGCCGGCAATAGCTTGCAGGACGTAAGCGGAATCTTCCACGTTTTTGGTAAGCGGCCCGATTTGGTCCAGTGAAGAGGCAAATGCGACGAGACCAAAGCGCGAAACAAGCCCGTATGTAGGCTTTAGTCCAACGATGCCACAGTATGCTGCCGGCTGACGAATGGAACCGCCAGTGTCGGAGCCAAGCGAGAAGTATACCTGGCCCGCTGCCACCGATGCCGCCGAGCCGCCGCTCGAGCCGCCTGGCACATACTCGGTATTCCATGGATTGCGCGTCGGGTAATAGCTCGAATTCTCATTGGAACCGCCCATAGCGAACTCATCCATGTTCAGCTTGCCAATCGTTACGGATTGGGCAGATTTCAGCTTGCGGACAACGGTCGCATCGTAAATCGGATTGTAATTGCTTAAAAACTGGCTTGCGCAGGTCGTAAGCAGCCCTTCCGTAACGATGTTATCCTTTACTCCAGCCGGCAATCCGAACAGCAAACCGCGTTCGCCGCCTTCTTGCAGCTGCTTGTCCAGCTCGGAAGCTTGCAAGCGCGCATTCTCTTCGTTCAATGTGATAAAAGCCTGGATAGCAGGCTCAGTTTCCGCAATTCTCGCATATGATGCGCTAACCAGCTCAGAAACGGATAGTTCCTTATTGTTAAGCTTGTTATGTACATCCTGCAGGCGCAAATCAAACAGTGCCAACAGTAGTTCCTCCCTTCAAATAAAACCCATTCTTATTATTCAAGTACCGCAGGTACTTTAAATTGTCCATCTTCATCATCCGGCGCATTCAGCAAAACCTTCTCGATTGGCAGAGACGGCCGATTCTCATCCGCACGCATAACATTCGTTATCGGAAGCACATGGCTGGTCGGTTCAACATTTTCCGTATCCAAGCCATTAAGCTTTTCCGCATATTTCAAAATCGCATTGAGCTGCTCCGTAAACTTGTCCTTCTCCGAATCGGAAAGCTCCAACCGCGCCAGTCTCGCGACATGCTCTACATCCTTGGGCGTAATGCTCATCAGGTATTCTTCCTTTCCTATTCCTGTAATCATTCTTCCTATTATATCTCACTTGCATGGCGAACATCAATGAAAACGGCAAACATCAGCCCCGGCGTCCATCCATTCCTATTTACTCATCAAAAAAAAGACTGTTCCGCAGTCAGTTAGTGACATGCAGAACAGTCCTCTATACGCAGCCTCGAGTTAGATCCAAGCCTTTAAATTTACCTGCCGAATAAAGTCCGCAGGACTTAGCGGTTCCTTAGCTGTATTATCCAGCTCCGGTTCTGCTTCGTTCCCGCCGTTCATGATCCGTTTGAATAATTCCTCGTTATGCGTTGCGAGTGCAAAATCGATTAGCGCCTCCCGCTCTATGCGGTCAACCTCATCTTGAATCAGTACCTCTTCAAGCTCGACGTCCTCGTCCGGAATGAGGAAATTGCGATTCGCCGATGGAACCCGCAGCACATAATCAAAGACATTATCCGCATTGCGGTCGTAAGCTATTATATAACCATGCTCCCCGATGGGAAGGTTTTGTTCATATTGGTCAGCCACTATGACGACCTTTGTGCCAAGTTGTAGCATCGTCCTCAACTCCCGTTTCTTCGCCGCTGATTCTTTCACTACTATCCTACTAAAAAATGATAGCGGTGTCCAATCGAAGAGAGTTAATAGACAGACTTTTTTTTAATCCACTGCCGAACTTTTGCGAAGCAGCGCCGCCGAAACGCTTACTGCCGCTGCCATACAGACAATTGATGAAACAGCCACCCAGCCGAATCGACTAGTATTTGCTATACCCGAAGCTACGGATTCATAAGCGAAGCCGCTTAACGAACCGGGACCCCATCCAAAAATTTTAGGGAAGAGGCCTGCCAGCAAAGACAGCACTATGGCCCCGCCAAGCGTTGAAAAAGCAGCCGCAGCCGGACTCCGGAGCAAGGCGCTGAAAAGAAGCGTTATCGCCATAACAAAGGAGAGCCATAGACCGTACACAAGCAGGCTGCTTAACACACCCGAGAACGGAATCTCGCCGAACAGCAGCCCGGTATAATACCATGAGGCCAAATATCCTGCGGTAAGCGAGCCCCAGGCAAGGAGCAGCATAGACGTCCATTTGGAGCCGATGTAGGACAGTACAGAAATCGGCTTCACAAGAATGAGCGATGCCGCGCCGCTATTACGCTCACCGGATACCGTGCCCATGCAGGCGAGCACTAGCACAAGTACGCCCAGCGTACCGAATTGTTGAAGCGTTTGCGCTAACACCTCCGTGCCCAGCGGCTTCGGAATTTCAATAACCGTTCCTTCCGGCATGCTTCCGGCATGCTCTAAGATGACGGGCATGTAATAAGTCGATACCGGCTGCATAATGCCAAGCAGAACAAAGATAAGCGGCACCCATAATAACTTGTAGCTCCGTACAAGCTCCAGCAGCTCTTTTTGAACCATAACCATATAACGGTAAAAGCCTGAAGATAAAGGCGCTTGAGGTAAGCTTAGACGTCTGCTTTCCGCAGCTTCGCTGATCATGAGGTCACCACCTTCATAAATAAGTCTTCTAATGTAGTATGGCCTACGGCCAGACTGCTGAGCTTCACTTGCTCCCGCGACAGCTCATCCAATAGGCGCTGCCTAGCAGCGTCCACTTCATTTACGGTAAAACGGGCAGTCCTATTGTCCAATTCGGCCGTTTCAAATACCCCCGCCTTTGTCCCGGTTTTTATCTCTTGATTCATTCTCTGCAAAAATGAGGATAACCAGCGTTCGGAATATGCGTCCCTTTCGAGCTGCAGCTCGATAATCGGTTTGCGGTGCTCTTTCCGTATAGAATCGATTGACCCTTGCAGCGCAACCTGCCCGTCACGAATGATGATAACGTCATCGCACAGCTCCTCTGCATCATGCAGCACATGTGTCGAGAAGAGTACAGTCGTTTCTTGCTTTAGTTCGCGCAGCAGTTCAAGCACCTCTCTGCGCCCAAGCGGATCCAGCGCGGAGACCGGCTCATCCATAACGAGCAGCTTGGGCTGATGGACGAGTGCTTGAGCAAGGCCCAGCCGCTGCTTCATTCCGCCCGAATAGGAGCCGATGCGTCTCTTAGCAGCAGTGGAGATTCCGACCCGTTCTATCAGCTCTTTTGCTCGTTTTTGGGCGGCAGCGGAGCTTAGGCCGCATAATTTCCCGGCGTAAACCACATATTCGTAGCCTGTCATCCAATGATAAAAGCTAGGGGATTGCGGCAAATAGCCGATTAGCTCGCGATGCTTGCCAGCTTGAACGGAGCCCTGGAAAACCATATGGCCCGCTGTCTGCTTTAACAATCCCGTAATCATTCGTATCGTCGTTGTCTTCCCTGCCCCGTTAGGACCAAGCAGCGCAACGCAGTGCCCTTCGGTTATGGAAAAATCAATGCCTGCGACCGCCTTAAACGTGCCGAAGGTTTTGGTTAAACCCCTTACCTGGAGAAGCTCCGTCATGCCTCATTCCTCCTTCCGGCGATAAAGAAAGCAATCGGCCCGAATAGATTCACAAATATGATGACCAGAACCCAAACCCATTTAGGACCGCGCGTGCTCTCGGCCTTGGCGCATAAAATCAACGCAATGGTCATTAGAATCAACTGGATAACGATAATCGGCGCAATAATAGGCAAGATTTCAGATAACACGAGCTCTTCTTTCATAAATTAACCCCCTCTTTATTTTACCAATGCTCCGCGCTTCATTTTTCATCCTTTTGTCCCTCGCGTCTAAACCAGCCGCTTCGAACAAAGAGAAAGTAAAAGATAATCGGCATAGGCACTTGTATTAAACCCCATAACCCCCACAGCCACGGCATGCTTTCCCGTTTGCGCGCGTCTATAAATAACCAGGTCGACTGTGCCATTAAG
Source organism: Pristimantibacillus sp. PTI5 (assembly GCF_048572955.1). GTDB lineage: Bacteria > Bacillota > Bacilli > Paenibacillales > Paenibacillaceae > Pristimantibacillus. The sequence goes on along the minus strand of NZ_CP183886.1, from coordinate 4,486,346 downwards.
ACAATAACGAGCAAAATCCAAAACCAAATCGGCAGTACCTTCAGCTCTTCCATCCGCGCACCTTCCTTAAGCCGAACGTCAAGCTGGCATAACCAATTCCGGTTGCCGCAACAACGGCTTGAAGAATAGCAAACCAAACCCAATTGCGGTCAATCATCCAAACCATGATGGCGAAAATAAAGCAAGCGGCAGCCCACAGGAGCATCAGCTCCTTGAGCAGCTTTTTCTTCGTTTCCTGCTTATGACTATCCACAAACGCCTCGAACTGCTGCAGCTCAGGAACATCCGGCCCATGCGAAGCATCAAACCGGGTTAATGCATTCTTGAACTGATCGTTGAACCATTGCTGATCGTCAATTTCCTCTTTAGGCTTCTTCATGCTCCGTCAGCTCCTTCCGCAATTGTTTTAACCCATTGTGCAGCCTGGATTTTACTGTTCCGACCGGAATATCCAGCATCAAAGAAATTTCCTCCTGCGCATAACCGTAATAATATTTGAGCAGTACCGGAATTCGAATATCGCTGTTCAACTGGCCTAGCGCTTGCAGCGCTTCAGTCCATTCTTCTCCGCGCTGCAAGGTATCGTAACGAATAGACCTAAGCGATTGCTCCTCTTTCAGCCAATGCCGCTCCAGCTCGCTCCGGCGAATCCGGTCAATAATGATTCTTGAGGCTATCGTAATGAGCCAAGTCGTAAATTTAGCTTTCCCGCGAAATGTCGCTATTTTCTCAATCGCTTTCAGCATTGTCTCCTGCGTAACATCCTCCGCGCGGCTTTTGTTCATCGTTACTTTGAGCACGTATTGATATAAAAAAGAATAATGCTGCCGCAGCAGCTCAGAGAGCGCACGCGTGTCTCCCCGAACTGCTTGCTTAATCAGCTTCGTCTCGTCTTGCACGAGCGCTGGACCTCCCTTGCCGAATTCGGTTATACAGCTTAGACGGATATCGGCTTGAATTCGTTCATTCCATTTCAAAAATATTTACACGATAAAAAACTGCGGAAGCGGAAAGCTCTTCTGCAGCTTATGAAAGGTATTCGTTATTCTTTTATTTGACTGCGGCTGTACCATCGCCAGACAGGCTCTACGTCCGCGCGGTCAAGACATTTCACTTTGTATTCGAAGGGACTCCCCATCACATGGACCGATAAGGTTAACAGCTGCTTGCGCTGCTGTCCAATGGAGCGTTTCGCCCTCATCGTTACCATTTGCGGACGCCGAACCAAATAAGTGGATCTCGTTAAGAAACGATTGCGAAGCGTGAGCTGGCCATCCTCCAAGTTGACGCCAGCCGCGAGAAAGCAGCTTCTTCTCCACCAAATGACAATCGGTACGAGCAGCAGCGACCATAATCCGCCTTCCTTAAGAAAAAAAATAGAGGCTGCACATAACAGCAGCACCATTACAAGCTCGACTCTAACATAATAAAGCAGCGCGCGCTTAGGGGCCCCTGTCAAGATTTTCGCCGGGGAATGCTTCACCTGCGGCACGAAATCGCCAAGCACCTTCTGTATATCGGAACGCTTCAAGAAGGGATGCAGCATTAGCTGCTCCATCTTGTCAGAAGATACGATTTGAAGCTGAATCTCAGCATAACCAAAAGCCTGACGAAGCAATCCTTCTTTAACGATGACAGCCTGCACCTTTTTGGGGTCAAACACAAAAGACTTCTTTTCGAGCAGCCCGTAAGAAACGGAAATCTGCCTGCCGTCTCTTTTGACAGTAAAACCGCTGTATTTAAACACATACAACAGCATGGAGAGGAGCCAAGCAAAGCCTATTCCTGCAATCACGATAACTATAATAATGAAATAGCTTGGCATCAAGTTTGTAGAGTCCTCTACAACCGTTTCGAAAAAATGATCCGGCAGCAGCTGATTGAAAATATCATTGCCAAAGGAGTACAATCCCCCCATAAAAGCCGCAACGAGCCCGAAATTCATAGAGGTTGCGGCTGCCTGAAGCAGCTGTCCCGCATGAAGCGTAAATGCGGGTTTACGCGAGACCTCTTCGTCCTTAGGCTCCGTCGCGAGCCGTTTATGGTTTATGCTCACAACCAGGGGAGCATCGGCTTCTTGATTTGGTATTCCTATGGCGGCGGTATCTGTTTGGCTTTCCGGCTGGGCTGCCGTCGAGGCTTGTTTTTTGAGCATATGTTGAATGGCATTCGCTTCCTTAAGCGACAGCGCCGGCAGAATACCGTCCGCCTTCTTGTTGCCGCCCGGCGTCTCGATCTTCACCTGCGCCACTTTGAGAATCCTCTGAATAAGAGGCTGCTCTACGTTAACCGAATGGATACGGGTATAATAAATCGTCTTCTCATCCCTAAATAGCCAGCCTTTGCGAATAATGATCCGATCGCTCTCCAGCCAAAACCCGAAACGCTTCCATTCGATATAACTGAAAGCAAGGATGACTAAGGAAAGAGCGGCAGCGCCTGCATACCAGTACCAATCCAGCCCCGTGAAGTCTGTTCCTTTCAATAGTCCGATTAAGATAAACGGAATAAAGCCTCGTATCGTATTTAGCAGGCCAAACAATATATAAATGGGATGCAGCGTACGTCGATTATTCATCTTGATCATCCACCTTAGCCAAAACGCCGATTTGGCGTTTGAGCTGCTGCGCCTCCCCAAGCTTAAGCCCGTTGATCCGATGCGTAGTTGCGGCCGTTACGATGGAAACGCTGGCTAAGTCATATTTGCGCATAAGCGGCCCGCTTTCGAGCTCGACATGCTGTACGCGCACCATCGGAACGAGCACGTTGCTCAGAAAGATCACGCCGGATTGGATTTCCAGCTCTTCGTCAAACAGCTCGTATTGAAAACGCGAATACTTCAATTGGGGGATGATCCAGGTAAACAGGACAAGCGAAACAATAAATAAGGACAATGCAATCCATCCGGGAATCAGCGTCCAATCCCAAATGATCGCACAGGTGAAATAAGCGATAATCACTACAAGAAAAATACCGTTCGTAATAAGCTCGCTAATACGGTAAACCGTAATATAATCGCGATGAAGCCTCCTTGTTAAATCCCGATCCATGGATGAATCTCCTCCTCTTATTTACGGCAGCACAATAAGCTCTGCCTTGGAACGAGTAAGCGCTCTTGGCCCCTGCTCTGTAATGAGATAGCTGTTCTCAATCCCCACCACGCCCTGACCGGGAAACGTGAATTTCGGTTCAACCGCAAGAACCATTCCCGGCTCCAGCGGCATTTGAAAGCCCTTGGCAAGCACCGGCCATTCATCAATCTCCAGCCCGATGCCATGTCCCAGAAATTTCGCCTGATCCGCGCCAAAGCCCATAAAATGGTCGGACAGATTAGCTGCCGCGCAGCATTCAAGAGCCGCCTCGTAAAGCTTTGAGCAGGGCGTGCCGGGAACCAGCAGCTTCTCGGCCATAACCATCAGCGATTCCGATACCCCGTAGGCATGCTGGAGCACTGCCGGCAGCGTTCCAATAACCGCCGTACGGGTCTGATCGATTACATAACCGTCCACGCAGCAGCCAATATCGATCAGTATCGGCTCGTTCCGCTTAATAACCGACCGGCTTACGCTCGTAGACGACGCCGCACCAAGGCCAAGCCCGCCCGCTGGGCCGTCAAAATACGACGGGACAGCCGCAGCCGCTCCCGAGATGACCATACCGGTCGTAATCTCTTGATTGTAGCCGCGCAGGCGCATTACGCCGATGTGGCCGCGTATACGAAGCTCGTATTCCACGCGTGCCATCCATTCCAGCTCGCTGATTCCTTCCCTCAGCACATTCAGCCCCGAGCTGAGCGCTTCCGCGACAACTTCTGCGGCCGCTTCGATCCGGCTTACTTCCCAAGGCGATTTGATCATTCGTATTTTACGTATGTGGGTTGACCCGTCCACGATTTCGCAGCGCGCGGAGGAGCCCAACAGTTCCGAAAGCTTTAAGTAAAGCTGTGCCGGCAGCACATCCAGATCCGCCGCTATTCGAAGCCCTGATCCTTTACCAAACAAATACGCGTAATCCTGGGCCAGCGTTTCCCCAATTCGCCGAAAAGCACCGAGCTCCGTTACCTGAACAGCGGTCTCCAGCTTGGCACGCTGAACACTGCGCCGAACGTAAAAGGTAGCGTCGCCGGTGCTTGGAACAAACAAATATCCATTTTGCATCGATCCGCAAAAATAATAAAGATCTACATTCTGAGTAAGAAGAAACGCATCCAAGCCCTCCGCTTGCATAACGGCCTGCAAACGTCCCATTCGCTGATTTATGAGCTCAGCCGGAACATCAGCATCAATATCCATCACGTTGACAATCAACTCCTATACCAAGCGTAAACGGCTGATGCCGTACTTGGCGGCAACAGCTCGTTTCGCGGTGAAATATAAACAACGTATAAGGTTGAATTTTATAATTTCTTATATTTTAAAACCCTCCCCTTATTACACCAATTTTCCAAAATTTCGTCAACCCGTGACGAGCTCTGCCGCCCCCTTAATATTCCATTCTATGGGTTCGAGCACCTGAAAGGCGCGCGGATAAACCATATGAACGATCATCACGACTCCCGGCTGTTTTAATGTAACCTCATAATCATAAGCCTCATTCCGGTACGTGTAAGGAAAGGTTTCGTCTGCATTTACAATCTTAAACAGGACCAGCTCAACCTGCTGCTTCAAAAAAGATCCCGGCAGCGGCGCGCCGCTTTCATCCAGCTGCAAATTCTCCTGTAAATACAAAGCTGCCGCCGCAGCGGCCTTATCGGGTGCAAGGGATATTAAACCTTCCCCGAGCGCAGCCGTATCAAGCTGCTGTGCCGCCGCATGCGCAGCCCGGTTAACGGCATGCTTGCCTTGAAATAAGGTTTTCATGGCGAGCTCTTCCTCTACCTGCAGCAGATGAATCGAGAGCCAGACCGACATCATAACGACGATAAGCAGCAGCTTGTACAAAGATACACCCGCTTCCTCCGTTTATGGCACATATTCGCTCATTTTCATGCCAAACGCCCGCATGCGCTCACTCGGCAGGGGAGGCGTCAAACCTATTAAGCGGTCAATTTCAAATAAATCCTCGTACGGGTAGCTCATCGCAAGCGATATTCCCGTCCCTCGCAGCAGCGGCGCATTGGGATCCGACGCCGCAAGTCCGCTCGTCGCAGCCAGCTCGAAGCTGATATCGTCTGGCCGCATTCCAAAGCGGGCCAAGCGCTGCCTTGACTGCTCCTGCATCTCCTCACTGATATAGCCATAGGTTCCGCTCGCCCCAACTTCCAGAAGATAATCGACCTCCTGCTGCAAAACCGCTTGCCTGACAATTAGGACATGCTTATAGATCGGAGAGAACATGAGCCAGCACAATAGGGCCGCAAACAGGACAAAAATCAATATTTGCTTCACGGGCTCATGCTCCTGATATGAGTGCTCACCGAGCTGCCGGCGCCATCCATTTGCTTCTTCATTCCTGTGTCGCCTTCGGCAACGGCTTGGTAGCAAATGAGCACCGTCACAAGCAGCAGCATTGAGATTAGTATTCCTCGCAAAATAAACACCTCCGCTAGCTTTGGCCAATATAGCTCAGAGTGATTACGGAAGCATCTGGCTGATCCGTGTGTTTGCCGATGTTCCTTGCGACTCGATTTGGCTGCTTGTTCCGGTCGCATCCTGGGCGATAATCGTGTTGAATAAGACGATTACGACTACAAGCATCATAACGGTCATTAAAATATTACGCATGCCTCCACCTCCTTCCGCAAAAAATGATTTCAATTAAGAGATTGGAACAGCTTCTGGCCTTCTCTTACCCAGGGATAAATAAATATTTGGAAGGTATACAAAATCGGTATGCCCGCGATAACGAATAAAATATAAGAGGCGGATTCCTTGCGGCTTTCTTTGGCCAGGTCGATTTTCTCCTTATAATCTTCGATCCTTACGCGAAGCAGCTCATAATATTGCGGACTCTCATGCAACCGTAGGGCATCGAGCGTTTCGACAAAGCTCATGCCCTCTTCCGTACCTAAACGCTGCTTAAAGCGCTGGAGAGCGCCTGCCGCATCATGATACCACTCCGCCAATAGCCGCTCTAGGTCGAGGCGTATCGCCCGCGTGAATGGGATGCAGCGAAGCAGCTTCGCGTGGACATGCAGCGAGGAATCCGATAAGTAAAGCAGCTGCTTGCTGATGACAAAGATTTCTTTGGTCACCTGCAATGCGCGCATTTTACGAATCGAGCGCAGCCATGCCAAGTCCATATAAATCAACAGCATAATCAAAAGCAAGGCGGGACCGGCATACGAGATCGGAATATACGGGTTTAGCCGCTCATGCCATACCGCAACGATCATAACCAACACGCCGCTTACACAAAAAAGCACTCTTCTTGCGAAAACATACCAAGCTGCATCCGCCGTTATTCCGCAGCCGGCAAGCAGGAGCTCTCTTTCCATAAAGGAGGCCTGCTGTCTTGAGAGAAAGGCCAGCCGCAGCCATTTATCCGGCACCTGCCTCGTGCGCCAACCGGTTACGTAAGTCAGATGCTTCCATCTGGCAGGACGCTCGGGCCAAAGCTGCAGCAGCGCATAAATCGCAGCCATACCGAATAGGTACTGGCCAACTAAAAAAACAAAACTAAACATTCCCTCTGTCCACGCCGGCATATAAGGCCTCCTTTCACATTTTTTTGCGAGACAGCCATAGTCCCATAAGGAATGACGCGAAAATCAAAACTGCCGCATTGAGCAGCATATCCCGGCCCATTGGATCAATGACATAATAATAGTAAGCGTTATCCTTGTTGTATCGCAGATTGATTCCAATAAATAAAGCGAGGAATAAAAGCGGAGAGAAATTCGCTACGCGTATTTCCAACAGACGATTGCGTTCCTGCTCATTCGCGCGTCTAGCTTTACGCATATCGGTAAGAAGCTCCTTTAAGCTATCCGATACGGATACTCCCTCCACAAGAGCCACCCGTAAAATATGAACAAAATAATCCGCCCATAAATGACCGAGCGATGCAGCAAGCAGTCTGAGGCTCGCTTCATCATCGCCGCGCACGGACAAATTGCGATACAGCTGTTCGAATACGGATTGCATCGGACCGAGCAATCTCCGCTCCTCGACCGTGCGCTGCAGCGCTACCCGCACTTGCCGCTCGCCCGTTACGAGGTAGCATTGATAAAAAAGCTCCACCGCAGGCAAAAAATCCATTTGCGTCTGCATCCGGCGGTGTACCAGCAGCGTCCTTAGAACCGTGTAGGGCAATGCGCCCAGCAATGCGCCAAACAACAAGGTCCCTTTGATGCTTTGAAAGAAAATACCGCCGCCGGCGATGCCCGCAAGCAGCAGCAAACCGGATATACACGCGAAGGAAGCCGGCGTTATTTGCAAGCGCAGCGTTTCCAGCAAATCCGACAAATGCCGGTGCAGCCATACAAAACGCTTAAAGCGCTCTGCTACACGTATACGCAAGCTGCCATTCGTCCGATACGCAAGCTTGCTGACGAGCTGCTGTTCCCTCGACCAAAGCAGCAGCAGATTAAAGATGGCGATATATAGGAAGCAAAATATTAGCCCTGCCAGCGCTGCGGTAGACAGTTCATTCATGGCGGCTGCCTCCGGCCGCAAGCCTGCTGACTGCCGCCTCGGAAGGCGGCGCCGGGAACAGCCAGTTGTCCGTCGCCTCGTCGAACCGCACCCAGTCCCTCACATGCGCTTGTCCATCCTCCCAGCACAGCTCTCCAATGCGGCTAATGACTCGTCGTCCTCGCAAATGGCTCATTTCAATGCCGACCTCCGTCACATATTGCGTGATGCGTTTGGCCAGCCGTTCGGCATTCATGCCTCTGCCGTCAAGCATGCACATATCCGTGATGGCCTCCGGTACATCCTCCAGCCGATTCGCGTGCACGGTTGTCATGCTCCCGGAATGTCCCCGCGTACAAGCACGAACGTATATGTTCGCATCCAAATCGCGTATCTCGGCATGAATGATACGCTGGGGCGATTGCCTTAGCGCGAGCTTGAAGGCCTGGTCCGAACGGTGATAGCTATCCTCTTCATCCGTCATGTATTCCACCACGTTTTTGCTTGGAAAATCACGCCCGAGCATCATCTCGAACCGCCCCTCGATCGTGATGATCCGCTCTTCGTCGGGGAGCTCCGCAATCAGCGCCTTCATCAGATTGGTTTTGCCCGAATTTGTCGGGCCGATGATGACAACATTAAACCGTGCAGCCAATATCGCTTTGAGCAAGACTTGTATTTGCTCGTTCAACGTTCTATATGCCGGGCTGCCCAGCGTCTCCAGGCTGAAGCTGCGCACGGTATAGAAGCGAATCGTCAAGGTCGGGCTTGCCGTGAAGCCAAAGCCTGTCATCGTTACGCGAGATCCATCCCGCAGCATGACTTCTGCCCATCGCTTCCGCGGATTAATGCGGTCATTATTGTACAAAACCAAATTTTGCTGAATGCGCTCAACCTCACGGATACTGTCAAAGCGGTAAGGCGAAGACGTCGTAACGCCATTTTTCACGATAAAGATTTGGACGCCCACAACCTGTATCTCCTCCAAGCCGTCCTTATCCGCAAGCACTAATTCCAGTACATTTAGTCCTATAACCTCCGCGAACAAGGCTTCTGCTAAGGTTTGAAACGGATGCCGCACATTTGCTGTACCGTGGATACGCAGCCTAATCAACCGATCCGTAATGACGGCCAGCACCTGCTCCCGCTCCTGCGAATACCCAAGCACCGCGCGATTGAGCGTCTCGCTATACTGCCTGCGGTCTTCTTCACCCAATCCATGCGGGGCGCTTAAATAGGATCGGATGTCATCCGCAAGGCTCGCGAATTCCCCTTGCGCATCTGCTGCTAAGTAAGGTGAAGCCGGTTCATGATCAAGCTTCTCCCGCTCCGATTGCATTTGAGCAGCAAATTCAGAGGGTGAAAACCGATTTGGCTGCGCGGTCACGAGCCTGTACCATTGCCATTGCGATGGGTAAGAAGCTTGCGATACCAAGGCTGCACAGCTACGGATGTCGCCATGCTTCGAATGCCATGCCGGCGCATGATCGCATTCGCAGGTTCTTTCATCGCTTTCCTGCCCTCCAGATCCGTTTTCAGCCACTCTGCATACATCCCGTTATCCAATTGGCTAAAGACCGGCTCGCTTAATTGCAGCTGACCGAGTGCCGAGGTTCCAAGCTCTTTACAAATATGCTTCATCTGATAACCTCCATTTTTCCATGGTCCATTAATGATGACTGTATCGTACAGCTCGGGAGCAATCCCGAATAATGGCGAAACCTGGCCAATCCAGCGTTTTCCATCTTCTTGAAAATGGGACAAAGCCGGCGTGGTAACGAGAATGCGCGTGCCAGCCCTTCGAATCGAGCATATCGTAGCCGCGTTATCCCAATATGCGCCCACATCGATGACTACAAACGCGAAGGTCTGTTCAGCGACCGTTAGCAAATGATCCGCTTCTTCCGGCGTAAAATACTCGGCTTGGTCTCTCAGCAGATTGCCAAACAGCACCTGCACATTCGGTTGGCTCGGAACGGTGTACGCGGCTCTGCGCAGCTTGTCCGGCGTCAGCGTATAAGACCGAAGCTCGGGACGCAGCTTGTCGAGCGTAACAAGCGGCTCGCCAACGCCGATATAGCGGTGAATCTTCGCGCTCTTGAGGTTAAGGCATAAATAACCGATCGGTTTGCCGCTTGCTTCTCCTATCCGGCAGGCTGCAGCAAACGCCGCTGCCGTCGTTCCAATATTAGGGGTTGTGCCAATAAAAACAGCATGTGGCGCTAAGGCCTCATTCACCGCCCTTCCCCCTCTTCGCCCATCTTCAGATCAAGCGATTCCGGGCTATATGCAACAACCAGCTTCGAAGAGCCGCTTTTACACAAGCCGTCCAGCAGGAGCCATTGTGCCTCCGTTAGATTTAAATTCAAATATTCAATCATGCCGTTAGCCTCGCGCCTGGATGCGTACATCTGCTCTTTGTTTCCCTCGGCCCGCGAGAACAAGTTCGGGTTCTCGAGATTATCGATTTCGACGTTACCCGATGATTTCACCGAGGCTACGGTTACCGCTTCCGTGAAGAGCCGCTCAGAGGGCGACCCTTCTCCCGAAACAAAAAGCTGTACCTTATCCCCTGCCCTGATGCCGTTTGAAATGGAACGGATATACTCCTTCGGAATTTGAAAGGTTGATTCCGAACGTCTGGGCTGCAAATAAAAATCGTCGACCTTCCATATCAAAAGCGGCTCCCCTTTGCCCAGAGGTATAACCGTTTCTTTTCCTGCAGCCTGTTCCAGCTTGACGACCATATCCGGGACGAATGCGGTTTGCGGAACCATTTTATACTCAAGATCACTTTCCTTCAGCCGCTCTCCCGCCCCAATAAAGCGCTTCGGCACAAGTACCGCTACCGTTTCCTCGTTCTCGATCTGGATACGCTGAAGCTCGTACATGCCGTAAACTAAGCTTGCGGAAAGCACTGCGGCTGTCAGGCTGATGATGGCATTTCTTCTCTTCTTCATCGTCACTCCTCTCTGAGCATAAAAAAAAGAACGCACCAGCAGCCATCTAAGGCGTACTGCGTGCGTTCTTCGCATAATAGTGCTCATATATAGGTTTGCAAAAGTAATTGAGTTCATAATAGCAATACAAATTTCATTTGTCTATCATTATTTTACCAATTTCATCAATTTCCTGTAAAATGCAACAAAAAAAGGCATTCAGCAGAAGGCCGCCCTTCAATTGCTAAATAGCCTTCACCCGTTAAAAATCAATTAAGCCTACGCTGATTAATAAAGCATCATCAACCTTACGCATCGTTTCATCATCCAAATGCGTAATTTTGTCCGTTAATCTTTGCTTATCGATGGTCCGAATCTGCTCGAGAAGCACAACGGAGTCCCGGTCAAAGCCATGTGCAGCTGCATCCATTTCAACATGGGTGGGCAGCTTCGCCTTCTGGATTTGAGCCGTTATCGCAGCAACGATGACCGTAGGGCTGAACCGGTTCCCAATATCATTTTGAATGACCAGCACGGGGCGAACTCCGCCCTGCTCCGATCCGACGACAGGCGATAAATCCGCAAAAAAAACATCACCACGTTTTACAATCAACCTCTACACCCCGCTAACGAGACGGCCTAACGTATGATCTGCTTCTTCCTCCGCTTGAAAAGCTTCCGAGGCCATGTTCAGGTTTATTTTCGCCATTTCCATATACCCGCGCTGCATGGATTCTCGGATTTGACGTTTTTTGCGCTCCACCAAATACAGTTTCATGGCTTGCCGAATAAATTCGCTGCGGTTGGAGTTTTCCTTGGCTACAATCCCGTCAACCTCCTCCAGCAAATGATCTGGCAGGCTAATCATGATTCTTTTGGTATTTTGTACATTGGCCACCGAACTCGCACCCCCAAAACTTTTCCATAACCTTAATACTCATTATGACAATATATTGCCGTCGCTATACTTCAACATATCTATGATAGCCGTATATCAAATATGCTGTATGTTTTCATGTATAGCCTTTATTGATGATCTGCCTTACTACATTCGTGGTATTTGGCGAAAATCCTCTTCATTTACGAAAAATTGTAAAATGAAACAATTACCAATTCAAATGATGTCTAAGCTATGGGGTTTTGAATGGCTGTAACTCGGCCGTTGTTAATATAAATACGAGGTACACGTGCAGCAAGCATACAGGTTACTTCATAGTTTATCGTGCCAAGCTGGTCTGCCACTTCTTCCACCGTTATAACCGAATCGCCTTGGCGCCCGATAAGCACAACCTCTTCGCCCGGCTCAACGGCCATCGCTGTATCCGAAGCCGCAGCATCAAGCGCAATCATGCATTGATCCATACATATCGTACCGAGTATAGGAAGCTTCACGCCGCGTATTAACCCCTGGGCTTTGCCCGTCAGCATACGGCTGTACCCGTCTGCATAGCCTATTGGCAGCGTTCCGATACGTTCTTCCCCTTTCGAGAAATAACGCGTACCGTAGCTGATTCCCCAGCCTGCAGGCACTGTTTTCACCATGACGACTTCCGTCTTAAGCGTCATCACCGGCTCGAGCGTTATGCGCTGCCGATTCACCTCATCGGACGGATATAAGCCGTACATGCTGACACCAAGACGCAGCATGCCTCCCGCCCATTGCGGCGTGTCGATCCCGGCAGCGCTGTTCGCTGCATGAATGATGGGAATTGGCCAGCCTTGCTGCTCGATATGTTCTGCCACTTCACGGAATCTGTCGTATTGCAGCATCGTATAGTTCTTGTCGGCCTCATCTGCGCGCGCATAATGCGTAAACAAACCTTCAACTTCAAGCTGAGGCACCTGCATGGCTTTCTGGATAAAGGACAGGACCGCATCCTTACCGATCACGCCTAACCGGCCCATGCCGGAATCCATTTTAATGTGTACTTTTAATTTGCGGCCGCTGCTGTCAGGCGGCAGCTTTGCAGCCGCTTCGATAATATCATCGCGAAAGAGACTTATCGTAACATCATGGCTCCTTGCGACAGACAAAGCATCCGCCGCCACGAATCCTAGCACAAGAATCGGGGTTTGGATGCCTGCCGAGCGCAATTGCAATGCTTCGTCCAGAAAAGCAACGCCTAAATAGTCTACGCCAAAGCGTTCCGCTTCCCGCGCGACCTCAACCGCGCCATGTCCGTAAGCATTCGCTTTTACGGAAGCCATGAGCCTGCAATCCTGAGGAATTGCGTTACGAAAAGCCTGTAAATTATGTCTTAATGCATCTAGTGACAATTCAACCCTTGTCGGGCGGTAATACGAATCCAAGCCGTTCACCTTCTCCTTTACTGGCAGCCACAACAGTCCGAGCAGCAAACATCAATAGGAATAATGTTAAACCCTGCCGCTGAGACTGTCAATGAAACGAACCCCGAAAATGGCTAGTACGTCTTGGAAAATCGTCAGTTTATCCTATTTATTTCCCGATTTCTCCCTGTACCGACTGCGCCACCTTAATCATTTCGGATTCAGGAAGATTAGCGCTGGTGAGACGGAATTGATGGCCCTCATAAGTCCAAACCAGCGTCTGCTGCTCATCGCCGCTTAGCTGACCCATCGTGAAACCGAGATCCACCATCATGCCTGGAACGATGGAAGCGGCTTGGTCTTTTGGCTCTGTTTGAATAAGCGTGTAGCTGTAATCGCCTGAATAACGAAGCATCAGGCCAGGGTTGCCGCCAAACACGATGTCAACAAGCTCCGGCTCGTTAACGCCGTCTGGCAGGTACGACGGTTTCATTGCGGTAAAATCAGCAGTCTCATCCGGTTTAGCCCCGGTCGCTGCATCATCGCCCTCATTATCAGCTGCATTCCCACTGTTGTCCGTTTGATCGTCACCATCGACAGCGCTGTTATTATCCGTTTTATTTCCGCTATTATCCGCATTGTTACCGTCAGCCGCGCTATCCGCATTGGAATCCGCGTTCGCTTCCGCGTCAGTGTTATTTCCTGCATCTGCATTAGTACCTGCATTAGCATCTGCATTATTTGCCGCGTTGTCTGCTGTACCGTTCGTGCTGCCTTCATCCGGCTCTGTCATGGTTGGTTCTTCTGTAGATTGACTGGAAGGCGTTGCTTTCATATTCGCTTCCGTCTCGAACACGGCTTTGTCGAATTTCGGTCCAAAATCAAATGTATCGAATTTGACCTCGACCATTACGGCTGCATTCGTATCGCTGACTTCTACCTGAACCGGCTTGTAGTCCGATTTATTGAGCCAAATTTTTTGGCGGGCAAGCGAACCGTTATTATAGTTAGCCATGACATCGAATACGTAGTTGTCTTCGTCGATCACAAACTGCCGGGAATTATCAACGAGAATGCTTTGGATAAGCGTTTGGTACAAGTACACTTGGCCTTGGTTTTGCGGCCAATCGCTTTGGAAGCGGAAAACTTTATTCAGCTTCGGTGTGAGAACGAATACGCCGTCGTCATTGCGAAGCACGATTTGTGTAATATCCTTCTCTTCATTCGTCAGCTTGATCCGATAGTATTGCGGCTTTTGATAAGATACTTCTACTTTATACTCGAGTGGCTGCTGCCCCGTCCGCAGCGTCATCGTACCGCTTCCTTGATAGCTCTCCATACTGTTTACTACTTTGTCGAGCTCCTTAACCACGGACTCGGCGTCCTTCGTTCCGCAAGCTGCTAGTACTAATGAAAAACATAATAATATTGCCGCGGTCCATGTCATGCGACGCATGTAATCATCCCCTCTGCACATTGTTTTTTACTGGCTGATAACATGTCTATGAGGGGACTTGACCAATTATGCGGACTAGTTGCAGCTTGGCTACAAAACAAGTTCATACCGGAGGTTAATACAACTGAAAAATCGCGCCCGTGTCGCGCTTTTCTACTAATAATTCTCTATTAAGCTTGATTCCCGCTTCCCTTCCCCGCCGTTTGTCGCACTAAGGCCCGCCTTAAGCCTAGTTTCCAAAACAGACCACGGACCGTTACGCACTCCTCATACACATACTAAAATAAGGACATAGATGAGCAGAACGAAAGGATGATAAAAATGAAAAAATTATTTCGATCAACTACGGACAACAAGCTAACCGGTCTCTGCGGAGGTATTGGACAATGGCTTGGCATCGATTCTACTATCATAAGAATGCTGGTCGTCATTGCCGCATTTTTCAGCTTCGGAGCCGTCATATTGGCTTATTTCATTGCCACGCTGTTTGTACCAAAAGCGACGGGCAATGATTTCAGGTACGTCAACCACTACTAAACCTTCACGGCAGTAGTCGATAGTTAAGCTGGAGAACTATAGATACTTATACTAAAAACAATTTGAGGAGAGATGACAGAATGGGAATTTTACAGCGTGTTGTCAGCATGACGAAAGCCGCGACGAATGAGATGCTGGACAAGATAGAAAATCCGGTGACCATGCTTAATCAATATCTGAGAGATCTGGAAGAGGAAATTGCCAGCACTGAACGTGAAGCTGTACGGCAGCAGGCACAGGGTCGTATAATGCAGGCGAAGCTCGCCGAGCTGAAAGAGCAAGCGAATGACTACGAGAAAAAAGCAGAGCAAGCGGCGGTCGAGGGACGAGAGCCTGAAGCCCGTACAGCGCTTGAGGCAAAGCTGCTTTATTTGGACCAAGCGGAAGAGACGCTGGGACTGCTGAAGCTCGCGGAGCAAGCTGCCATTGAGCTAGGGCTGCGTGCTGAGGCCCTGAAGGAAGAAAAAACGCGTCTTCAAGCAAAACGTACGGAGCTAATCGCCCGTATGGAGCAGACATCCAAGGCATCCGGAAATTCAGCGGCACCTTGGCATGAAGGCTCCGCCTCTAGAGGCTTTGACCGGATTGAACAGAAGCTAATGGAACGCGAAGCCCAGCTTGAGCTTGCCAAAGGACGGTACGGTTCAGATCCAAGCGTGCAAGGCCATGATCAGCAGCAGGAACTGCGAAATTCGCGGGTCGATGATGAGCTGAAGCGGCTTCTGCAAAAAAAGACTGGCAGCAGCTAGCCTTTATTTCAAAATAAAAAAGGGGCTTTCCCATGGGAAAGCCCCAGGCTGTCGAGAAAGTCTCGACAGTCTTCTTTTTGTTTAATTAATTTAACACGACACCGCGTTAATACAGTATAATTATAGTAATTAAAACGAACGGATGGTGTCGTGATGCTGCGTACTAATCGAGATAAGCAACAAAATTACGAATTGGTTTCCATTGAGGAGCTAGTGCCCTCTGATCATATGCTTCGCAAGATCGATAAGCACATCGATTTCACCTTTATCGATGAGAAGGTTCGCCATCTTTATTCGCAGGATAACGGTCGTCCAGCTATTGACCCGCTTGTTCTCTTCAAAATGATCTTTCTAGGCTATTTCTATGGCATACGTTCCGAACGCCAACTTGAACGTGAAGTTCAGACTAATTTGGCTTATCGTTGGTTTTTAGGACTTGGGCTAACCGATCGCGTTCCAGACCACACCACGATCAGTTGGAATCGTCGTACGCGTTTTAAGGATACCTCTGTCTTCCAGGACATCTTTGATGAGATCGTGCTGCAAGCCATCTCTCACCGTATGATTGGCGGCCGTGTGTTGGTATCCGACTCCACGCACGTGAAAGCGAATGCGAATAAAAACAAATATACAAAAGAGCAGGTTCAGCAGAACACAAGGGATTATTTGGATGAACTGAACTCGGCAATTGAAACCGACCGTAAAGCGCAAGGAAAAAAGCTCTAAAACCACGAGAGGAGGTGAACGAAGACAAGGAAGTGAAGGTCAGTACAACAGACCCGGACAGCGGATATATGTTTCGGGAAGGCAAGCCGGAAGGCTTCTTTTATCTGGACCATCGTACCGTCGATGTGAAGTGCAACCTCATTACTGATGTTTTCGTAACCGCAGGAAATGTTCACGATTCCGTGCCGTACCTCTCTCGATTAGATCGTCAGCGTAAACGTTTTGGTTTTGCAGTTGAAGCAGTCGCACTTGATTCTGGTTATATGACGACCCCGATTTGCAAGGGACTTGAAGACCGCAACATTTATGGTGTTATTGCGCACCGCA
This sequence comes from Pristimantibacillus sp. PTI5, assembly GCF_048572955.1. Taxonomy (GTDB): domain Bacteria; phylum Bacillota; class Bacilli; order Paenibacillales; family Paenibacillaceae; genus Pristimantibacillus. The sequence goes on along the minus strand of NZ_CP183886.1, from coordinate 4,469,749 downwards.
GATTTCAACCGACACAAGGGTTATATCCCAAATGGAAATTTACATATGATGCCGAACGGAACTTGTATATTTGTCCCCAGCAACAAAAATTGCCTTACCGAACGACAGACCGACACGGATACCGACACTATGCTTCGGATCCGAAGATCTGTGCAGCATGTCCCATGCTAGAAAAGTGTACGCGCTCACGTAACAAGCGTAAGATCGTCACCCGGCACATCTGGGAGGACAGTAAAGAGCAAGTACGATTAAACCGCTTAAGCAAGTCGGGCAAAAGATTGTACCGAAAACGAAAAGAAACGATTGAGCGAAGCTTCGCGGATGCTAAACAGCTCCACGGGTTTCGCTATTGCCGGTTGCGCGGGTTAAACAACGTAATGGAACAAGCGTTGATGACCGCCGCCGTGCAGAACATGAAGAAGATCGCCCTCCACTTGGAACGGAGGGCGTGAGAGGTTTAAACCCTCTGTTTCTCACGAAAAGAGAAGATAAAAAACAAAAGAGAAACCCGTCGTTTTGAAAAAACGTGGGTTTCTCTACAAGCTGGGGCTTTCCCATGGGAAAGCCCTTTTCTTTCTGCTTGCTAAGCCTCTTCCATCCTAAGCTTCGCAAGCAGCGGCTGAAGCTCGGGATTGGCGGGCGGCTCCTTTAAATCAAGGCTTCGCAGCACGTCCACGGCGATGCGCAATACGGCATAATTGCGGTACCACCTGTTGTCGGAGGGTACTGCATACCAGGGCGCAGCCTTGCTGCATTTCTCGAACAGCTCCTCGTAAAGCTCGCTATACTGATTCCAAGCTTTCCGTTCCTTCAGGTCGGAAGGATCGAATTTCCAGTTTTTGCTCGTGTCCTCGATCCGGCTGATAAGCTTCTCGAGCTGAAACTCCTTCGAAATATGCAGGAAGATTTTGACCACCTTAACGCCGCTGTCCGCCAGCATCCTCTCAAAATGGTTGATATGCTTAAACCGCTTCTTCGCCTGCTCGTCAGTCACCTTGCCATGGACTCTTGTAATAAGCACTTCCTCATAATAGGAACGGTTAAAGACCGCGATCTGTCCCAGGGCGGGTACAGCCCGGTGAGCTCTCCACAAAAAATCATGCAGTGCCTCCTCCTCCGACGGTGTCTTGAAGCTGTGGGCGGATATACCCTGCGGATGAAGTCCGGCAAACACTTTTTTGATGACTCCGTCCTTTCCGCTGCAATCCATCCCCTGAAAAATAAACAAAACCGCATGCTCTTTACTCGCAACGAGCATCTCCTGCAGCGCTTCCAGCTCCTGCTCAAGCCCCTTTATTTCCTGCAAGACCTCTTCCTTATTGTGAAAGCGTCCAGTATCTTTTGGATCAATAGCTGACAAAGATACCTTTTTCTGCTCAGGCAGTTCGTAGCTTTTAGACATATCCTCACGCCCTTCCCATGTCTATTTACTTATTTGTATCCCTGACGCTCCTCGTCTAAACAAATAGCCCACGGCTATTTTGGCGCACCAAAGCGAGAAGCCGCAAAACAAGGCCGCCCATACGAAAGCCGGTGCGAATGTGGACTGGCTCAGGCTGGCTGCATCACCGGCTGAAGCAGGGTCAGTAACAGCAAGGAATAGCAAAATAAATGGACTAATGATAGATTCCACCAAGCAAATAAAAGCGATGAGTAAATAATATCCGCTTCGCAGCCAGCCTGGCGCGGCAAAATAAATAACGGCCGTTAATGCCGTAAAGCCGGCGCTCCATGCCATACCGTAGTTGTTCCGTACAAAAAGCGCGAGCGCCGCCGCTGCAGCAACCGCAATACAAGCTAAACCGAAGCTCCCTTTCCCTCGCGCATGGAGATAGAAAAGCAGCAGCGCGAACAATGCGGAGCCCATATACCCGGCAAGCGCAATCGGAATCAGCATCCAGTTATCCGTATAGGAGGTATAGGTCACTCCGCTTTGGTCCGCGTACAAATAAATATGCATGACGCTGCCTTTAAGCAGCAAGGCTACGACTGCATGGGCAAGCTCATGGACCAATGTATTCACATTTTGAAAAAATGCCGAAAAAGGGATGAACCGCGTCAGAAAGGTCGTGACCATAATAATAAGCGCCATTCTTAGCCAAGAAAACATACTTTAGCCTCCAATCTCTTGTCACCATTGTACTCCTTCATACGCGGTAAAAAGATTTATTTTTCAAAAGCTGCTTAATTGGGTAAGAATAAACAATAATCGCGAAGAGGAGAGATACGATGGGACATTATATTGAGGTTGAGAGAAAAGTTAAACTCTACGTTGAGGATATCGGCTCCGGCATCCCAGTCATCTTCCTGCATGGCTGGCCGCTGAACAGCCGAATGTTTGAATATCAGTTCACGCTTCTATCGGAGCAAGGATACCGCTGCATCGGCATTGACCAGCGCGGCTTTGGCAAATCCAGCGCTCCGGCAAGCGGCTATGACTATGACCGGCTTGCCGATGACGTGAAGGCGGTCATCGATTATTTTAGGCTGGAGCATGCCTTTCTTGTCGGTTTCTCCGTAGGCGGCGCCATAGCCGTCCGTTACATGGCGCGCCATGGCGGATACGGCATCCAGAAGCTTGCGCTGCTCGGCGCAGCCGCCCCTTCCTTCACGCAGCGGGACGATTACGCGCTTGGGATGAAGCAGGAGGAAGCCGATAAGCAAATCGCCGCCGTCAAGAAAGACCGTCCGAAGATGCTGCGCGGCTTTGGCGAGCTTTTTCTCGCGAATACCGCTCAGCATCCGATATCCGAGCCATTTAAGGATTGGCTTCAGCTTCTAGGCCTAGAAGCGTCTGCCTGGGGGACCGTCCGTACGTTCGAATCGCTGCGCGATGAAGATCTCCGAGCAGATTTACTGCAAATTAAAGCGAAAACGACGATTTTCCATGGCATGCTCGACAAGATCTGTCCGCCGGAATTCGCGAAGGAGATGCTGAACAGCATCGACGGCTCGACTCTCGTTACGTTTGAGCAAAGCGGCCATGGCATGCTTTATGATGAGCCGGTTAGATTTAATGAAGAGCTGCTGGAGTTTTTGAAGTAAACAAGCGCAAAGGGCTGACGCCATCTTCTGTGGCGAAAATGGTTATATAAGCAAATAAAGAGGAGCCGGTTTATTCGGCTCCTCAGCTTGTAGAGAAACCCACGTTTTTTCAAAACGACGGGTTTCTCTTTTGTTTTTTATCTTCTCTTTTCGTGAGAAACAGAGGGTTTAAACCTCTCACGCCCTCCGTTCCAAGTGGAGGGCGATCTTCTTCATGTTCTGCACGGCGGCGGTCATCAACGCTTGTTCCATTACGTTGTTTAACCCGCGCAACCGGCAATAGCGAAACCCGTGGAGCTGTTTAGCATCCGCGAAGCTTCGCTCAATCGTTTCTTTTCGTTTTCGGTACAATCTTTTGCCCGACTTGCTTAAGCGGTTTAATCGTACTTGCTCTTTACTGTCCTCCCAGATGTGCCGGGTGACGATCTTACGCTTGTTACGTGAGCGCGTACACTTTTCTAGCATGGGACATGCTGCACAGATCTTCGGATCCGAAGCATAGTGTCGGTATCCGTGTCGGTCTGTCGTTCGGTAAGGCAATTTTTGTTGCTGGGGACAAATATACAAGTTCCGTTCGGCATCATATGTAAATTTCCATTTGGGATATAACCCTTGTGTCGGTTGAAATCTGCGGTGCGCAATAACACCATAAATGTTGCGGTCTTCAAGTCCCTTGCAAATCGGGGTCGTCATATAACCAGAATCAAGTGCGACTGCTTCAACTGCAAAACCAAAACGTTTACGCTGACGATCTAATCGAGAGAGGTACGGCACGGAATCGTGAACATTTCCTGCGGTTACGAAAACATCAGTAATGAGGTTGCACTTCACATCGACGGTACGATGGTCCAGATAAAAGAAGCCTTCCGGCTTGCCTTCCCGAAACATATATCCGCTGTCCGGGTCTGTTGTACTGACCTTCACTTCCTTGTCTTCGTTCACCTCCTCTCGTGGTTTTAGAGCTTTTTTCCTTGCGCTTTACGGTCGGTTTCAATTGCCGAGTTCAGTTCATCCAAATAATCCCTTGTGTTCTGCTGAACCTGCTCTTTTGTATATTTGTTTTTATTCGCATTCGCTTTCACGTGCGTGGAGTCGGATACCAACACACGGCCGCCAATCATACGGTGAGAGATGGCTTGCAGCACGATCTCATCAAAGATGTCCTGGAAGACAGAGGTATCCTTAAAACGCGTACGACGATTCCAACTGATCGTGGTGTGGTCTGGAACGCGATCGGTTAGCCCAAGTCCTAAAAACCAACGATAAGCCAAATTAGTCTGAACTTCACGTTCAAGTTGGCGTTCGGAACGTATGCCATAGAAATAGCCTAGAAAGATCATTTTGAAGAGAACAAGCGGGTCAATAGCTGGACGACCGTTATCCTGCGAATAAAGATGGCGAACCTTCTCATCGATAAAGGTGAAATCGATGTGCTTATCGATCTTGCGAAGCATATGATCAGAGGGCACTAGCTCCTCAATGGAAACCAATTCGTAATTTTGTTGCTTATCTCGATTAGTACGCAGCATCACGACACCATCCGTTCGTTTTAATTACTATAATTATACTGTATTAACGCGGTGTCGTGTTAAATTAATTAAACAAAAAGAAGACTGTCGAGACTTTCTCGACAGCCTGAGGAGCCGGTTTATTCGGCTCCTCTTTATTTGTTACGGCGCTGAAACATCAGCCAGCTCCTGGTAATATTTGTTTAACAAATGGTGAAAGCGCTGAAAATCGCCCGACAGCACTTTTATTTTTCTTTTGAGCCTGGTTATCCGTTTTTGGTCCTGCTTCTCCAGCTGAAGCTGATCGATGTTTCTATCGAGTTTTTCTCTAAGCGTTATAATCAATCCGACTGAGACATGCGAACGCGCCATATCCAGCAAATCCGCCGCAAGCGCCTCGCCCAAATGATCCATCGTTTGTCCCGGTCTGTGTAACGATTTATGAATAGCGATCTGATCAGGCGTAGTATCCCCCCGGTAATCCTGGCCCGGCACCTGCTTCCAGAACGCCTGCCAATTCTCCAATTGGCCTACCTCGTAAAATAAGTATTTATGAAATCCGCAGAGCCATGCGGTACAGCTCGTATTGCGAAGCTGGCATCCCACACCATCCGATAGATGCTGGCAATCCCGGCAGCATGAGCCGCTGTTCGCAATGCAAACCTTGCAAATATGATCCGCTCCCCAGGCCTGCAAAGTCAGCATGCCGTTGTCAATCAGGGAAGATCGGCTCACACGTAAGGACGGTCTGCCTGCTTGGTCTACCTGTCCGTCTAGCGTAGAACCTTGCATAAGCACCCCTCCTTTATTATTTCAAACGCCAAAGCCTATGCTTGTCTTATGTATAAGATGAAGTATACCCCACCTCATTGCAATAGACAATTCAGCTATTCTGCCCATCAGCTGATGCTTATCCAGACTGGATCCAGGCTAGTTCCAAATACAAAAAAGCCGGCCTCGAATCCGCTAAGATCCGAAGCCAGCTTTGCCTTTTCCCTATTTCGCATACAATTGATAACCCTTAAATTACCAAGCGTTTACGCCCAGCTTATCGATCGTTTCGCGGATAAAAGCAGGCTCATCCTCCGGCGTCCGGGACGTGACCAAATTACGGTCAACGACAACCTCTTTATCGACGAAGTTCCCGCCAGCTGCTTCAATATCCGAGGAAAGTCCCGGATACGCTGTCAGCGTTCTGCCCTTCAGCAGACCGGCCGCCTCCAAGATTTGCGGACCATGGCATATCGCCGCAATCGTTGTACCGGCTTGATCGGCCTTCTGGACAAAAGCTTGCACAGCCGCGTTATCCATCAGATGCGAGGGCGATTTGCCTCCCGGAATAATGACAGCGGCGTAATCATCCGCATTCGCTTCCTCAATGCCCATATGGGAGGTATATGAAATCGTCCCCTTCTTGCCTTTGAGCTCCTCGTTGCCGTTTAAGCTAATAATAACGGCCTCGTGGCCATTTTTCACCATTTCATCATAAGGGTTCTTCATCTCGGAATCTTCAAAATCATTGGCCAGCAGAAATGCTACCTTCTTTGCTTGCGTCATCATTTGCACACTCCTTTCCATATTCATACCATGTTGTACTATACCCTTTTTGACATGATTTGAAGCAAGGCCTTCCTCATAGCTTACCGTCTTCCAGCGCCTGCGGTTCAAAATATAGCTGAAGCCCGTCCAGCTTCCTGTCTTCCATATCCCAGGTTAAGCGGATGACATCCGCATAACCCGCATTGCGCGCAAGATTTTCCAGCGCGATGCAAGCGGCCTTCTCCTCGCTTGCCTTCCGCTGGGCGCCGAACCCTTGGCTTTCCTTCCAAAATTGCTGAATGAAGGAATAACGCGCAAGCAATTCGCGTTTTTCTTCCTTTTCCCCGCTCCAAGGCAGCAGGCTGTAGCTAAGCAGAAGATCCATGTTCCGCTTCTCCGCAGCCTGGGCTTCAAGCTCGCCCGCGTTCAGCCGTCCAAGCACGGCGTCCGTAAACAGCTGCGACCGCCGATGGTTCGCTCCCGCGGTGATGTATTTCGCGCATTGGAAAAGCAGGCGGAAGCGTTCCTCTCCAAGCTCGCTATACACTTGCCTGAACCATTCGATGTCAAATGCGCCATCATTGAAATCCTGCAGAGCAATCGGCGAATATTGCGCAACGATCATCTCCTTCTCAGCCGAAAGCGATTCATTAATATGCGCATGGAAGAACCAGGCTGCGCTCCGCAGGCCGCTCCAGCCTAGATAGCTGGATACGGGCTCAACCCACTGAGGCGCATACATCGCCGCCTCCAGCAGCCTTGTCTCTGAAATGCCGCTGTCCTGCAGCAGCTCCCGCAGCGCTGCTTCGTCCTCGTCCTTCCGGGGATGGCATACCTTAAGCAGATGGCTGAACGACTCCTTCCGGGTAATATCTTTGCCATATCCGTAAAGATAGCCCCGAACGAAAGTTTCCTTGTCCAGCCCTTTCAATATGGCAATAAAGTCGTTCATGCCCTCTAAATACTGAATGCTCGTCGCCAGATGGGTTACCTCGGAGGCCAAATCCCCTCGATCCAGCTCCAGCTCGAGTATACGCCGCATCACCGATCCTTTAACCGCATTCAACTGCGGATATTGTTTATTCAGTTTGCTATTCGGGTTCGTCAGCTGTCTGATATGTCTGCTGCTATGCGGCCTTGCAATGAACTCCTTAAGCAGCCCATTCTCATCGATAATGCCCAAGCAGAATGCGCGGGCAAAATCCATCGTGTCCAGAAGCTGCTTCTCGAAGCCGAATTTCTCATACAACGCATAAAAAGATCGGAATAATCGGGCGAAGGATGCATCGTCGGCGCTGCTTACGCGAAGCTCCTTTCGCCAAAATTCCGTGAACAAATCAAAGAGCCTGCCCTCTTCCTTTATGCGCTCGGCCGGAAAGCAGCATAGAATCAAGCGAAGGAAATGGTCCGCTGCGTCAAACCGCTCTTTCCCGCGGCTTTCGCTCAGATAAGCACTGACGATTTCATCAACCTGCATGCGGTAAGGAACGTTTTCGGTTAGCAGGTACGTCTCGCGCAGCAGCTCCATCGGATACAGCTGATCAAGCAGCTCCTTGCGCCAGCCCTCGGCCGGCTCATAATCAGCTGCATGCCAGCCCTCCTGCTCCCCGTAATAATACCGGTATAGCGATTCCGCCGAGCGGAAGAAATGCAGCTGCTGCAGCTCAGACGGCCCGAAGCCGCTGTTCTCCAGATAGTCCGCCCATACGTGCGCGAGCGGATACCGATCTAGAACCGGCGTATCCTCATTCGGCTCATTTCGCCATTGAAAGCTCGTCAACTTGGCTCCAACAACTAGCGTCTCCTTTGAGCCTGAATAATCCGTCGTTTCGTATTCATGGTCGCGATGAAGATGAACAAGCTCTGCCAAGCCCTTAATAAAGCCGCTCATTTGCTCAATCGTCAGGTTAAAGTAACGTTTGCCCTCTTGCAGCGCAGACATCGGCAGCCGTTCATTTCTAGAGAGTTCTTCCTGGACACTTTCCGGATTAAACAAGCCAAGACCGTTGCTAATCGTATAGACCGTCTGCTGCTTCAGCTTCGCAATCAACAGCCGTTCCTTGTCGGAAGGCTCTTCGATTAAATCGACCTCATCCTTCATGGCGCTCGATAACTGGGCGAGCGCGGGCTCATCCTTCATTTCCGTCAGCAGCTCAAGCGCCGCCAGGCGCTGAAGCTCGTTTCGGCTTTGCAGCAGCAGCGCGAGCACGGCTTCGAGCCGATGAGCCGATTGCTTCAGCAGCAGACCGATCGCCCCTTGCCGAAGCGTGCCCGTCTTCAGCTTAAGCAGCGACGCCACTGCATCGGTTTCATCGTCGTCAAGCTCAAGCTTGGCCGCCTTGTGCAAGGCGAGCTCGCGGTTGGTCATGCTTTTATCCGATAAGCATGCCATCAGAAAAGAACGCTGGGCGCTGCTGGATGGATCATTGATAAAAAATTTTAGCAGCTCGCCTCTCATATCTTGGCTAAGCCTATCCTTCAACGCGAAAATCTCCGCCAGCCATTCCTGATCCATGTCATAAGCGGTCAAATAGAGGAGCTTACGAATAATCATGTCCGCCGAGAAGGTATAGCCGACCCATTGAAACACCCTGGATCTTTCTTCGCTATCCTTCAAGGGCATGCCGTCCAGCATCGACATGAATTGCTCGAATTGCCGCCTCCGCACCGTTTTCTCCGCAAGCAGCACTGATCTTCTGAACACAAGCCGCGTGTATGTACCTTTCGGATCGCTTTCCCAGGTATACGAGTAGTCGAAGGTATAGTTCATCACGACCCAATATTGCACTTCTCTATGCTTCTCGCCCAGCCAATCCTGGGCAATCAAGAATCGAATATCCTCATTTTGCGACTGTGCCAGCATGTACTGCGCGACAATTTTCCGATCGTCCTCGTCGCTAGCCATAATGAGGCTGATTTGCTCATAAAGCTGCTTCTCCTCATGTACAGCCGTTGCCCACAGACTCAAATAAAGCTCATTGACGTCACTGCTCGCAAGCCCTTGCCGTAAAACAGCGGGATCCGCAAGGCACTGCGCGGCATAGGCCATATTTTGCCTTGCTGCCTTAGCATTCGAAGCTTCGAGCCCAAGGCCCGTCCAGACATCCAAAGCCCGAATAACGGAGCTGTAGCGAATGAGATCATGCTCGTTAACAATCTCCATCATATAGATCATGGCTTCGATTGTTCCTTCATCCATCGCTTCGACGATGCTTTGCCGCAAACCCTCCTGCAGCCTTGCTGCAGCAAGGAGCTCTCCCATCATGCTATAAGCCTCGCGGCTGTGGCTGAGGAAAATGCCCGAAATCATGCTTCGGGACAATAAAGCCGTATTGTTATCGCCATATATTATTTCTTTTAACGCATGGATTACCGATCCATTCCCGCCGTCGATTCCGTATGCAATGATATCGGCGATCGCCATGGCCGGAAATTGATGCTCATTTGCCGATATGTTGTTTGAATTCACCAAATAATCCGTCACCGAAAAATCCCGCGCATGCAAATAAAATAAGGAAATCATTTTGGTTAGCAGCCGGTCCAGGTGCAAACGCTGCTCCTTCGTCCGGAAAGGCCTGCGCGCGTATCCGGTGCTGTAAGGATATTCTGTGGCATGCTCGGCTATATATCGAAATACACTAGCATATCCGTCATCCAGCAGCTCTTCAATTATGGCAACGAGCGGCTCAAACAGCGGCTGCTCCTCTTCCGAGGCCAAAACAAGCAGCTGCTCCTTGATCTCGGCATTGATTTCATTGTCATTGTATCCGCGCTCGCTTAATTGGATAAGTAAAAACGCCAATCGCTGATGCGAATCGGAAAGCGAAATGACAGCCGCTTTATCCTTCATGTCTTGAAAATACAGCTTTTGTTCCGCTCTCTCCATTTTCACTGCCTCCTTAGCATGGTACTGCCATTTACGGATACGTAATCTATAATCAACGACCTCATTGTCTGCAGAGGCTCCGATAGCTGCCACGCCAAACGGTCGAGATATTTTTTCTCTTACTTAAGCTTTTAACCGTTATGATCATATTTAACACAGCTGAAACTCCCGTTTAGGAAATATTTTTATACGCACATCGCACCCTATTTAGGAAATTCGTTACCAAGGAGGCAATCCAAGTTAATTGCAAGCCATCATCGTTGTAAAAAAGAAGCTGCCGGGAGGCATTTTTTCAACACCTGCCCCAGCAGCTTCTATATCAAACATGCGTATAGATAGATTGATAGGTTACATATGCAATCCTTTTGTGGTAAAATATTCCACGTAAACAGAATTGAATCTTTGCTCTATTCTGTTTTTCTTGTTATAAGGTTAGGGATTGCCGTATGGCCACTATACTCAAAAGGATGGGATTACAATGACTGAAGATACCCAGGTTGGATTTTGGTCAAAACTTAAAAAGCATGCCGGATTAAAAGCAGTTTACAGTGCGTTGTTCCTGTTTGCTCTTTTTCCAACGATCTATGGAAGTGATTGGCCTGAGAGATTTTGGTGCTAAAAACCAGCACGAAGTTCGCTATTATTGCTTTAACTCATTCACTAGAACAAATCTGCATGGGCGGCAACGGGAAACGTTAGCCTAATAAAACAGCGTCAGCCTCGGACTCTATTTCCTTGTCCAAGGCTGACGCTGTTTCTTTGAGCAGGCTCATTCTAAAACGTTATTTTCAACGAGCAGCCTATCATATACCTGCCGCTTCTAGCGTGAAAAACCAGCCGGAATCCGCTCAAGCAGGCGATCCCCGTAAATACGGTCCATTCCGAGCTCTGGCATATGAATATAGCCGATGTAGCAGCCGCATTTTTTCATCCCGCATGGACGCTCTTCGGCAAGCCCCTCCAGACCATCGTGATAGAGATGGCCGATCACCTTGCGGTCGCTGTAGCAGCGCTTGACGATGCCGGCTCCCTGCACGTAAAAAACATTCGAGCCTGCGCCGCAGCGCTTGCCGAGGCTGGAGTAATCCGGAACATTCAGCTGAAAATAAGGATCAATCCGGGTTAAATAGCTGATCTCGTCATCCTTGTAATAGGCTTTGCGGTCTTTAAATGCATTCACCCAAAGATATACATCCTCCGGAAGCTGGCTCCTTAGTCTCGCAATCGCGTCAAAAGCGCTGCGGATGCCGACCGAGCCAACGCTAAACGCAATTCCCTGCTCATAGAGCTTCATGCACTGGCTCAGAAATTGTGCCTCGCTCGTTTGCCCGGGATGATAGGTCACCCAAAAGGCGGCCTTGTCCTTTGCCAGCTGCCGCGTCCAATCCAGCTTCGCGGATAAATTCGTTTGCACGGCAACTTTCTGCACATGCGCAAGCCCGGACAGCTCAATCATTGCATCGCGATACCACTTGTGCACGAGCGCCTCTCCGTACGGATTGAAAAAAACCGACAGCTGGTGCCCGGCGGCTCCCTGCTCGCGAATCCAGCTCATAAAGGCGAGCAGCTGCTGCTTATCCTTCTCGAGCGTCTCTTTGCTGTCCTTCGTTTTGCTGAAGGGACAATAGGGACAGTCGTAATTGCATGATGACAGCGCTCCGCGGTAATAAAGCACCGCCTTCATCGAATGATATATCCATTCATCAGCTCTCTGACATCGCCCGATATAAACTCGTCCCCGATCGCATCGGAATAAGCCATGCCCCTTGTCGTCAGCCGAAGGACGCCGGACGCAAGCTCGGCTAATTCAATGCTCAGCAGCTCCCGCAATTCGGAATGCTCCTCTATCGGATTGCTCCCGAACCGGTCTTCGTACGCCGAAAGCGCCAAGCCTTCGCGGTGCAGCAGCGCCTTCAGAATGAAACGGCGTTTTTGCTCGGCTCCGCTGAGCCTAAAGCCGTAGTCCGCCGCAGCGTGGCTGTCGGCAGCTACGTAGTCCTCGATAATACTCCTTGTCGCCGCGGCGCTCACGCCGTATCGCGAAGCGTAGTGCATCTCGCGCGTATACGAGCGCGCGCCGCAGCCAAGGCCAGCCATACCTTCCTCCTGGCAGCTGAAGGGAAGCACGTTTTTGTGGGCAAAGGACGTATCCTTCGCAAAACGCCGCATCGAAAACTGCCTGTAGCCAGCCTCCTCAAGCCGCTGACGCGCGATATGGTACAGCTCCAGGCGAATGTCCGTCCCGGCGCTGCGGATTTGCTCCGGTTTTAGAATCGTATTCTCCCGCGTGTAAAGCGGATAGATGAAAATTTCACCCGGTCCATAGCTGATCGCCTTCTCCAGTGAATACAGCCATGTATCGGCGGTTTGCCCCGGCAAGCCGTAGATCAGATCGATATTGATAAGCGGAAATTGATAGGCCATCAGCTTCTCCAGCGCGTCCTCCGCTAGACGCGGCTTCTGCGGACGGTATATGGCAGCCGCTTCGTCCTCGACGAAGCTTTGAATGCCCATGCTGACCCGGTCAACCAGCCGCTCCTTAAGCACCCGCATCCGATCCTCCGTTACGGTTTCCGGCGATGTTTCGACCGAGATTGAGGCTAACATAGGATCAAGTCCCATCGTATGCTCCGCGATATCAAACAGACGGTTCAGCTGGGATGCCTCCAGGAGCGTCGGCGTACCGCCTCCGATCGCAAACCGCGAAAACGTTCGGCCTTTGAACCAAGGCGCCCATTCCTCCGCCTGCCGCCGGAGAGCATCGACATATTGCGCATGCACATCGGCACGGCGGTCCGGAAGCGTGAACAGGTTGCAAAAGCCGCAGCGGGCTCCGCAAAACGGAATGTGCATATACAAAAAATAGTAGTCGGTTTGATCCCGCTCCCACAGCTCCTTCAAGGATTGCGCGGGCTGTAAATCCCGATAAGCCGTCTTATGCGGGTAGGAATACAAATACGAACGGTATGGAGCTTCCGTCCAGCGCTGCTCCAGCTTACCCAGCCCGGGAGATGATCGTAACGATGATGATTGCAGCAAGCAAGTTCCCCTCCTTATTCCAAAATAAACTCGCGGTACGGCACATTCCATACCACCTCATGCGCAAGCCGGTGTCCTTCATAGCCGTCCTCGCCATACGCCGTCCCATGATCAGAGAACGCCAGGCATAACGTTTTGCCCCTGCGCCGCATCGCTTCAAACAAAACGCCCAGCTGGCTGTCAACATAACGCAAAGCCGCCCGCTGCGTCTCCACGGAATCCTGCTTTGCCCCCGGGACAAAATAATGATTGGGTCCGTGCATGGCCGAAATATTCATAAACAAAAATAGTCTTTCAGCGGGATCAGCCTTCTCCAGCAGCTTCAGCGCGTGATTCACCTGATGCTCGGCCGAACGGGGATTGGTTACGCCAAAGGTCATCCGCCAGTAGCTTTCTTGAAAATAACTAGGCAAAACCTTAGCCAGCTTATTCTTTTTCGTAAAAAAAATGACGCCTCCGATGCAGATCGTCCGGTAACCCGCCTCCTGCAAGCCGGATACGAGATCCGGGGCATCAAATAACCAAGTATGCGGGTGCGTTTTGAGCCCCGTGTTTTTCGTATGAAACAGCCTTACATGGGTAGCTTTGTCGGTGGTTGCAGGCGTAGGGAGAAAGCCGCCAAAAAAGGCGTGATGGGCTGCATAGGTAAAGCTGCCCGGCGTATGCCTCTTCTCCCACCCTCCGTCCGCACAGAGATTCGGACAATTCTCCTCCTCAAGCTTTGCCGCGTCATAGCGCAGCGTATCAAGCGTGATCATCAAAATATCGTGGGTACCCACGATTTGGTTCATATCCAGCATACCTGCTTATTCCTTTCCCAGAAGCTGCCGCATCTGCCACTCGTAGGTGTTCATCCCCTCATGCTCGGCGCCATACAGCAAATCGCCAAAAGGATTGATGTCTATCGCGTAGGTCGCGCCGCTTCCCCTTTGAACGAGTACGTCGACCCCTGCGGAAGAGCTGCCGGGAAATGCGCGGAGCGCGTCTTCGGCCGTCTGCTTAACCGCCTGCTTCACCTCAACGGAGAGAAGCCGGTCGACATCCATGCTCCGTTCGTTGCGGAGATGCAAATTGGTGATCGGCGTGCCGCTTAACCGCAGCACGGTGTGGCAGGCTTCCCCGTTCACAACGAGCTGCCGCACGTCAAATGACTTGCTCTCGAAGCTTTCCTTCTCGATCCAGCGCTCAATATGCGCGCCTTCCCGGCAAACCCAATCAATGATTCGCCGGATATCCGCAGGCTCACGGTAACGCCGCAGCAGCCCCACATTATAAAAGCTGGTGCCGGCTGGGCTTTCTTCTATGCCAATCGTAGTAATGGCAAGCTCGTCACCGCTCCGCGGATTCATTTGGTAAGCGATAACGCCTGCCGCTCCCGAGCCGCAGGCGAGTTTGATGAACAGACGCCTCATTCCGCTCGCTTTAATGGCGGCTTGAAGCGCTTCGTAGCTTTTGATAGACCCGACAGGCGCAGGCAATGCCGGCAGCTTCAGGCCGCGGCGCTCAAGCAGCTGCCAGCAGGTTCTTTTGTCGAACATTGCAGCAATGCTTCCCGGTGAATTCACCCAGGAAACGGATACGCCGGAGTCCTTTACTTCACGCTGCATCGCCGCCAGAAAGCGGCAATACCCCCGGTACCATTGTGCCGGATAAAATAACCGTCCATGCTCAGACGGCAGCAGGAGCGCCTCCGCCGAGGAAATCGAAATGCTGTGCGGCAAAGAGCCCGCCGACCAAAACACATCGTCGCCGCTTCGGTCAGGCGCTCCCCATGCGATGAGTTCCCGCTCCACGGCCGGATTCTCGCCAGGCGCGTCAAACCGGAGGATCACTCCCTCCTGCCTGGCGTGCTTCCTCAGCGCATCACCTATGTAATACGTGCGATTGAGCAGCTGCTCATAAGAAAGCACGACAGCCGGCGCAAGCCCCAGCTTGCTCCTTGCAGCTTGCAGCCACATTGTCCGTTTATTGGATGGGTTTCCGAAGACTAGATAAGGCTTCTCGAAATCGGCCATTATTCCGTAAGGAAGGGATAGCGCCAGTCGTCTTCATCCGTTTCCTGTTGGTCTGTCACATCTACGGACAAGCCCGATTGCTGCCAGCGGAGCAGCAGCTCGTCGGACATAAAATGATAGCTTAGATTAATATGCTTCAGGCTGCGGATCCGTGTGCTTGCCAGCAGCGCTTCTCCGCCTTCATCGGTCAATGTGCCGTATGACAAATCAAGCGTATCGAGTTGGTCCAAAACCGGTGCATCGGCAATCGCGATCGCGATCTCGTCTTGAATCTCGCTGTCCTTCAAGCCCAAATATTTGAGCTTCGGAAACAAATCGCCTTGAAGCAGCGGAAGAATATCCTCTATGCCGCCGTCAAAGCCGTAATCCTCAACGCCCAAATAAAGCTCCAGCTTTCTCAGCTCAGGCAGCTTCGCGCTCGTTATTTCCTTCAGCACGGATGTCGGCAAGCCCCCGCAAATGACAACCAGCTCCTCCAGCTTCTCGTGAACGAGAGGCTGGAGGCTCAGCTCCTGGCTGCCTTTAATGGAAAGGGATTTCAAGTTCGGAAAAGCTTCAAGCAGCGGCGAGAGGTTCGTCTGGTTAATCCAAGATACCTCGCATTCTTCAAAGCCCATATCGCCAATAAATAGTTTCGTTAAGTTAGGAAAAGAATTCTTATGGCTAATCAATGTTTCCAGAAAGCTATCCGGAGAATTTTCATACGCCTGACCCCAATCGCCAATCGTTAGTATAGACAGCTTCCCGCCATCCGGGCTCGATGCCAGTTTTTCGATCAAGCTGGACATTCTTACCCCTTCTTCATACTCGTCATAACCTACCGATAAGCGAATTTCAATCAAGTGTATCCCTCCAATTGTTTCCATATGAAGGTAGCGTAACATGGCATTTTTCAGTGCGTCAATGGTCCCATAGTCACATCTGTTCATGCACATGGCAAAAAGGCCAAACGGCCCCGTTTGCGGAGCCGTCGGCCTTTAAGCCGGATAATGGCATGCTGCCCAGTGTTCTTGATCGATAAGTTTCAGCTCTGGCTGCTCGGTTTTGCAAAGTGCGGTCGCTGCGGGGCAGCGCGTATGAAAGCGGCAGCCGGAAGGCGGACTGGCGGGGGATGGAATTTCACCGCTGATGGCTTGAAACTCCCGCTTGCGGCTGGGATCGGGCCAAGGAATCGAGGCAATCAGCGCTTTCGTATAATGATGCGCCGGGTGAGTAAACAATTCCTCGCTGTCCGCTATCTCGACAAGCTGGCCTAAATACATAACGCCGATACGATTCGAGATATGTCTAACGACATGAAGCCCGTGCGCGATAAATAAATAAGTCAGCCCAAGATTTTGCTGTAGATCCTGCATCAAGTTTACGATTTGAGCTTGAACCGACACATCAAGCGCAGACACGGCTTCATCGGCAAGGACAAAGGAAGGGCGCAGCGCAATGGCTCTCGCTATGCCAATGCGCTGCCGTTGACCGCCGGAGAACTCATGCGGATAGCGCTCATGCCAGGACGGATTTAGTCCAACCACATGCAGCAGCTCTTCAATTCTTGATTTTTTTTCTGCTGCGCTCAGCGAGGTATGGATCGACAGCGGCTCCCCGATGATATCGCCTACCCGCCAGCGCGGGTTCATGGAGCCATAGGGATCCTGAAAGATCATTTGCATGTCCTTGCGTACGTCATGCAGCTGCGAAGGCCTCAACTCCGTTAGGCTCTGCCCTGCGAACTTCACCTTCCCGGAAGTCGCTTTCTCCAGCTGCATAATGACACGGCCGAGCGTAGATTTGCCGCTCCCGGATTCGCCGACGAGACCAAAGGTCTCCCCCTTCCGGATGTGAAAGGAGACGTCATCTACGGCACGAATGACGGAGGAATGCCGGGTCAGCAAGCTTTTTCCGAGCGGATAGTATTTTCGCAGGCCTTCAATTTCAAATATATTTTCTGCGGGGGCTGGTTCCACCTTGCGGCTGACTGGAACGGCTTCCTGAGCTGCCCATACCTCGCTGGTCTGCTTAGCTTGAGTCAACTCCCACGACTCAGCCAGCTCATTCGCGTACCAGCAGGCCGCCTGCCGATCATTCACATCCAATAACGGAGGGCTTTCCTTCGCGCATTTCTCCGTGGCATGGGAACATCGCGGATGAAATCGGCAGCCGGCAGGCAGCTCGAATAAATTCGGAATGCTCCCTTCGATCGAGTAAAGCCTGCTGCCTCTCTCGCTGTCGAGCGTCGTCACGGAACGGAGAAGCCCCTGCGTGTAGGGATGATGCGGAAGCTCAAACAGCTGGGCTGCTGTCGCTTGCTCGACCACTTCGCCGGCATACATGACGATAATGCGGTCGGCCATCTCCGCGGCAATGCCCATATCATGCGTAATAAGCAGAATAGACATATTGAATTCAGCCTTTAGCTCCTGCAGCAGCTGCAGGATTTGTGCTTGAATCGTCATATCTAATGCAGTTGTCGGCTCATCTGCTATCAGCAGCTCCGGCCCGCAGGCCAGCGCCATCGCAATCATCGCCCGCTGCAGCATTCCGCCGGACAGCTCGCTTGGATATTGCTTCATTCGCAGATCGGGCTCGGGAATGCCGACGCGTTCGAGCAAATATACGGCCCGCTCCCGCGCTTTCTCCCGGCTGCTCATTTTATGCCCGAGCATGACTTCGATCATTTGACTGCCGATCGTGAAAACCGGATCAAAAGCAGACATCGGCTCCTGAAAGATCATCGCCATTTTCTTGCCGCGCAGCGTACGCATATTTTTTTGAGGAGCACGCACAAGATCGATGCCGCCCAGCTTCATCTCACCGCTTGCGATTATGCCATTCTCATAATCGATTAAACGCATGACGGATTTGGAGGTAATCGTCTTTCCGCTCCCGGATTCTCCGACGAGGCATACCGTCTCTCCCGGCTTCATGCATAAAGACACATCCGAAATCGCAGTTAACCAGCCTTTTGGAGTGGCAAACTTGACGGTTAAATGCTCAATTTCAAGCAATGCTTTCAAATCAATGCCTCCTCCTTAAATCCTGTTTTTCTTCGGATCGATCCGGTCTCTCAGCTTATCGCCCATCAGATTGACCGATAACACGAGAAGCGTAATGGCAAGGCCCGGGAAAGTGGACATCCACCAGGCTACGGTCAAATATCCTCTTCCTTGCGACAGCAGCGTGCCCCAATCAGGAATTTCCTTGATCACGCCAAGTCCAAGAAAGCTGAGTCCGGAGCCTACGAGAATAGAGGTGCCTAATCCGATAGTTGCCATGACGAGCAGCGGCGACCACGCATTGGGAAGGACATGCCGGAAAAAGATGCGCAGGCTGCCCGCGCCGACCGATCTAGCCGCCGTAATGAACGGGCGTCCTTTTACGCTCATGATTTGGCCGCGAAATACCCTTGCATAACCGGGTACCGCAGACAAGGCGACAGCCAGCACTACGTTGAAAAGGCTCGGTCCCATCGCTGCCGCAATCGCTAATGCGAATAAGATACCCGGAATCGTCATCAATACCTCAATAAAACCCATGATAACCGTATCGAATATACCGCCGAGAAAGCCGGACAACGCGCCAAGCGCAGCTCCCAGCAGGCCCCCGACAATGACGGAGGCAAGGCCGATAAGCAGGGAATCGCGGCTGCCGTAGACGACAACGCTGAATACATCACGGCCATAATAATCGGTGCCGAACCAATGCGAGAGGCTCGGAGGCAGCATAATGTCGGTCATAATCATTTCAGTAGGTGAATAAGGCGCAATCCGACTTGGAAACAGGGCACATAAAACAATAAAAACGACGACAAAACCGGCTGCATAGACGAGCAAGTTGGATACATTAAGTTTTCTCGTTCTAGGTGCCGAACGCCGTGCTGCCCTCATTCTGGGCCAAGCCGCTTTGACAAGCGCGGACTCCTTCATGCCACACTCCCCTTTGCCTAATGCGAACGTCTTACTCTCGGATCGATCATCCGGTAGGAGAGGTCCACGATTAAATTGATAATTACATACATGACCGCCGAGAAAAAGACAACGCCTTGCACGACTGGCAAATCCTTGGACATCAGCGCATCCGATATGACTCTGCCAATGCCTTGGCGGGAGAATACCGTCTCGATGACAACCGTTCCCGCCAGCAGCTCGCCGCTCAGCACGCCAATCATGGTTAATGCCGGAATCAATGCGTTGCGAAGCGCGTGGCGGTACATCACAAGCTTCTCCGATACGCCCTTTGCCCGCAGCGTCACGATAAAGGGCTCATTGATGACCTCCAGCATACTGTTGCGAACCAGCCTGACGACAAACCCGGCCCCGACAATACCGAGACCGACTGCCGGGAGGACGAGCGTCTTCCAGCCCTCGGAGCCCATCGCAGGAAACCAGTCGAGCGTAATCGAAAAGATCAGAATGAGCAGAATACCGGACCAGAAGGTCGGCATCGAAATGCCGAATAGGCCGACTACTCTTGCCGTAAGATCAATCCAACGATCTCGGTGGATGGCCGATAATACGCCAAGCCAGATCCCGACTACCGCGGCAATGAAGCAGCTTGCTGCCGTCAAAGCCAGCGTCGCAGGCAAATGCTCGATGATTTTTGGCAGCACGGGCTCGTCATTCACAATCGATTTGCCGAAATCCCCTTGCAGCGCTTTTCCGACATAAGAAGCAAACTGCTCGTATAGCGGGCGGTCCACGCCTAGCTGCGCTCGCAAATTAGCCAGAACCTCGGGGGAAACCGTGCTTGGATCGACCATCGACATGACAGGATCTCCCGGCAGCAAATAAACAATGACAAATACGAGCACGAGCGAGCCGAGTATGACCAATAAGGAGGTAAACAACCGTATACTAATCGTTTTAAGCATGACTTACCTCCTGAATGTAATGTATAGCTAAAACAATTATCTTTTTTTCAAGTAAGTACCGGTTTACTTTTGAATGAACGCATCATTAAACAACGGATACGCGAGCGAGTCAAACTTGATGCCTTGCACCGATTTCGAGGCGGCGATTGTATACGGGAATACATAGATCGGAATAATGACCGCTTGCTCGATAATTGCTTTCTGAACGTTCGCGTACAGCTCCTGGCGTTTAGCGGTATCCTTCTCGATCAATCCTTGATCGATCCAGCCGTCCACCTCGGCGTTTTTGTAAGCAGCGAGGTTCTGGTTTCCGCCTACGCTGACTGCTCCTGAATGATAGAAGGAACGCAGCGCCTCGGGATCCGAGTTTACCTGGCTGTTTCCGTAGATGTCGTAGTTTGCGTTCTCGAATACGACCGTGCGGACATCCTTTGTAATTTCAACTTCTACCTCGATGCCGATTTGCTTTAGCTGCTGCTGGATGATGGCAGCGATGTCATTTCTTTTTTCCCGGTTTGGAGAACCGTCGACATAATGGAGGGTTAGCTTTTTGCCGTCTTTGGTACGCAGGCCGTCCGCTCCCTTCACATAGCCAAGCTCATCCAACAATGCGTTTGCCTTATCGAGGTCAGGTTTCACACCGCCTTCTAGAGACTTGTCGTAACCAAACGTACCCGGCGTGAGCGGCGACCATGCACGGTCGTACGTGCCTAAATATAAGGTTTTGACGATCGCGTCAACATCGATGGCTGCTTGCAGCGCTTGCCTTGCTTTCAATTCATTCCACGGTGCTTTGTTTTGATTAATGAATAAGGTATAAGGCAGGCCTTGCGTGTTGGACTTGAACAGCTGGAGCTTCTCGTCCTTCTCCAGCGCGAGAATATTTTGCGGCGGGATCGTCTCTCCTGCGAGAACTTGACCGCTCTGTACGCTCCCGATCCGCGTCGCTTCCTCAGGCGCGATTTTAAAGACCACTTTATCGAGATAGGGTGCCTCTTTATTCTCTACCAGAGGCGGAGCCCATTTATAATCTTGGTTTCGCTCCACAATGATTTGGGAATTTTCTTCCCAGCTCACGAATTTAAAAGGCCCTGTTCCTACGGGGTTTTTGCCGAGCTGATCTCCGTATTTCTGCGCCGCCGTTGGCGAAACGATACTAACGAGCGCTTGGCTTAAGTTGCCAAGAAACGCATTGGAGGGAGTCTCCAAATTCAACTTTATGGTGTACTCGTCGATGATTTCGGACGATTGATAAGGCCTGATCAAAGCTGCGGAGTTTGCGGCCTTCGTCTCCGGATTAAGAATGCGATCGTAGTTATACTTCACGGCCTCTGCATTAAAGGGTGTACCGTCATGGAATTTAACGTCTTGCCTAAGCTTGAAGGTATAGCTCTTTCCGTCCTCCGATACTTCCCATTCCGTAGCCAGCCAAGGCTGGATGGTGCCGTCAGGCAGCTGCGCTACCAGGTTGTCATGGATCGTTCGAATGGCGCGAACCGCCACGGCCAAGCCGCTGCGATGCGGATCAAGCGTATCCGGGGATGTGGCAAGCGCATAGGAGAGTTCTCCTCCCTTGACAGGCACAGCCGCTTCTGTTGTTTCTGCATTAGCGTTTGATGCCGCACTCTCGCTTGCGCTATTCGATTTATTTGTGCCTGCGCACCCGCTCAGCAGTAATGTGAATGCTGCAGTGAGCGCGATAATTGTTTTCCAGCCTGCTCGTTTTTTTACCATATTTATTTCTCCCCATTCTCTCTGATTAGGTTATACCGCCCCGTTCGCTTGTGCTGCCGCAGCTTCTGATGCCGCGTCCTGCTCAAGTGAATCCGGCTGCTTGCTTCGCTGCTCCGTGTAACGATTAATTGGAATAGGCAGGCCTAAATGGCCTCTCAGCGTATCCGACTCATAATCCGTACGGAACAAGCCGCGCTGCTGAAGAACAGGAATAACATGCTCTACAAATTCATCCAGCCCCGTCGGAACGCCCGCGCCGATAATAAAGCCGTCAACGGCTCCCTGCTCGAACCACTCTTGAATCCGATCAGCCACCTTCTCCGGCGTACCGATAAAAGGTGTCCTAGGCGTTGCGGAGCGCAAAGCGACTTGACGCAAAGTTAAGCTTTGCTCCTGCGCTTCGCGTTTAATTTTGTCCGTTGTGCTTTGGAAGCTGTTTTTGCCGAGTTCGCCCAGCTCAGGGAACGGTCCATCCAGCGGATATTGCGTAAAATCATGATGCTCAAAAAAACGGCCTAAGTTATCGAGCGCATTTTCGATGCTGATTAAGTTAGCAACCTGCTCATATTTGCGCTCTGCTTCCTCATCCGTCTCTCCAACGATAACTCCGATTCCCGGGAAAATAAGAATTTCCTCCGGCGAGCGGCCGAGCTCCACGGCTCTTCGTTTCACGTCCTGATAGAAGGCCTTTGCTTCCTCTAACGTTTCGTGATTCGTGAACACGGCATCAGCAGAAGCAGCCGCCAGATTCCTTCCGCTTTCCGAGGAGCCTGCTTGGAAAACGACCGGCTGCCCCTGCTTTGATCTTGCGATATTAAGCGGCCCTTTGACGGAGAAAAATTCTCCTTCGTGGTTTAACTCGTGCAGCTTGCTTGGTTCAAAAAACTGGCCGGTTTCTTTATTGCGGACAAATGCGTCATCTTCCCATGAATCCCATAAACCTCTCGCTACCTTCAAATATTCCGCTGCAATGCGGTAGCGTTTGCTGTGATCCGGATGCTCTTCAAGTGAGAGACTGTAGTTGAGCGCGGTCCCCTCCAAAGGGGATGTCACGACATTCCAGCCTGCTCGCCCGCCGCTAAGTTGATCAAGGGAAGAAAATTGCCTTGATACCGTAAACGGCTGGCTGTAAGAAGTTGACAATGTGCCGACCAGCCCAATTTTAGAAGTGGCTGCGCCGAGCGCGGATAGTATCGTAATCGGTTCGAAACGATTCAAGAAATGGGGATTCGATTTTTCGGTAATAAAAAGCCCGTCTGCGATAAATAGAAAATCAAATTTTCCCTCTTCTGCCTTTAAGGCCTGCTGCTTATAAAATGCGAAGTTAACACTTGCGTCCGCCACGGCATCAGGATGTCTCCAGCCTGCTAAATTTCCTCCGGCACCGTGTAATACTGCACCTAATCTTAATTTTCTTTGCTCTGCCATACACTCTTCACTCCTCATTTTCTAAATGAAATCGTTATGCAAAAAACGCAGCAAGCCATTCAACCTCAATATTCAATAATTCAAATAGGTTTTGTCGGTTTTATGTTGAGATGAGTCTATCACCTGAATTGAATTACAGTCAATCGCATTCATAATAGATATGTTCTATTGCTTTATACATTAATTCAATGCGCTCGCTTACTTAGCAGTGGAGGGGGTGAAGGAAGTAAAGGGGAACCGGCCAGCTTGTCCCCTTCGATAGTTAACGGAGTTCATGTACTAGTGCAGCGCTCTGCGAAGAATCCATTCGATTGCCCGCCACGGGAGCAGCTTTTTCATGAGGAAGATCATTTTGGCATCGCTGCCGCAGATGTAACGGAGCTTGGGATTGCGGGATTGGCATATTTTCACGATTGTATTGGCAACATGCATGGGATTCGGCGCATTTCGCTCCGACTTTTGGTTAAATTGATTGAAGCGCTCGATCATTTTGCTGTACGGGGAATTGGGCTGGGTGCGATATACATGCTTGGCTGAAATACCGGTGTCATAGGTTCCAGGCTGAACCAGCACGACGGGGACGGAAAACGGGAGCAGCTCCAAACGCAAAGCTTCGCTGAAGCCTTCCATTGCAAACTTCGAAGCGGAATAAGGCCCTGTATTCGAGAAGCCAATCATACCGGCACCGCTGCTAATGTTTATGATTTTTCCTGTTCCCCGCGCGCGCATATGCGGCAGGATGGCTTTCGTTACTGCAACCATGCCAAAAAAATTAGTTTCCAGCTGCGCCCGCCAATCAGCCATCGGCACCTCTTCAATAACCCCCATAACCGCATAACCCGCATTATTCACCAGCACATCGATAGATCCCCATCGCTGAATGACGGTCTCCACAACATCAGCTATATTCCCGGAATCCGTAATATCAAGCTTCATGATTTCAATTTGCTCTTTCACGCCAAATGCTGCGGCTTTGGCGAGTACGCCTTCTTTTTTGCCTATGTCTCTCATCGTCGCTATGACGCGATAACCCTCCTGCCCCAAGCGAATCGAGGTTAGAAGCCCGAAGCCGCTGGACGCTCCAGTGATAAGAGCAATCGGCCGAATGGATACTTGCTGCGCGTTTGTCATCTATATCCTCCTTTTAATAGGATTATGCTGCAATCAGCAGGTTACTGGTGAACTGCAAAACCTCAAAAAAGACACTAAAAGTGTCTTTATCTTTAAGGAAAAAAAAGATTCAAGCTTTTCCCTTCTCTTATTCGGTTGCCAGGAACTGCTGCAGCAGACGCTTGGGCGCAGCATGCATATAAGCCTCTTTGAGCAGGATGCCCATCTCTTCCCAGTCGCTAGGCTCGCTAATAGACACCCAGCCGCGATGCCCTATGTATTTCGGCTTGAAGAATCGTTCCTGCTGCAGGAGAATCTCCTGATTCTCTAAATCCGACTTGAAAGTAATGCCATAGTCGCTCATGATGATAAACGACTTGTCCTTTACTTTGAACGTTGTATGCCCGTGCCCATCAATCAGCTCTATTACCTCGGGTAACGCCATAACGATGCTGCGCACCTGCTTAAGCTTGCTAATCCCTTCAGGCGTTTTCATTCCGCTCCAATTCGCTGTCATAAGAGCCCTCCTCCATTCATTAATCGTAATATTTCCTGCTTGATGACACCCTTATTCCATGTTTCTTTTAGATTATCAAAAATGACGATTAAAGAAAATTCCATTCCGCTTAGCATTTTTTGCGGGTACTGCTTAACGATAATGGATCCGTGTTTATTTTACAATAATTAGAAAATAAATTTATCCAATTTGAAAGACTTTTTTCATTAATAAAAGGAGCAGCAGCCGCGGCAAATGCTCCCTCATGTGTCTTCCAACATCAAATAGAGATTACGCGCCTAAATACTTGATTGTTGAATTCTACGACCACTTCCACTACTCGCAATGCATTTATTGCCCCGCTCGGATTGGCAGCGGATCTTAACGCACCCGCAACGGAACATGCGTTGACCGGTAACCCCGATCCGTTTATAAAAACAGATACGGGAAAATCTCCTCCTGTAAATTGTGCTTCAATTCTGTCCGGCTCCACGGCTAGCGTGAACGTGACAAAAGCATCAATCGGCGTGCCGAGAACGAATCCGCTCAACTCGCCATCCCCCGTGACTTCAAGCGTGTCGCCCATACAGACCGGAAACATGACATCCTCCGAAGTAAAGAAAACATTGATATCCGCAATGGCTGTATTCGACAGCGCGAAAGAACTGCCTGCTAATTGGCAGGTCGGGAAAATGTTAATATTGAAGTCAAATACCCATAATCAGCAGCTCTGCGTGCTGACGTATTTCCCGTCCAGATGTTACTGCAACACTATTAAACTAGAATCTGCAATGATCATATATATTCATAAAAGCTTTTTTTTGCTTGTTTATTTGTCGGGGACACGTCACTTGCCAAGTTAATTAAAATCGTAAAATAAAAGAATGTTTTAAATATTAAATATTGGTTTAATAGTTTAGCAGGGTATTTTTAACAATCGACAATAACCTACTAATTTTCCAAAAATAAACCCTGACAAACATATAATATTTTTTATACAAGATACTATATTTTACAAAAATAGATGTTGTAAACCTAAGAAATTTATATATAATAAATTTGTGCACAAATGGTTACAGCAGTTCGATATTAAAGGAGATAATGAAATGGACAATTTTCAGCAGCCTCAAGTAAATCCGGGCGTGCCGGGTTACGGCTACAATCAGAATCAGAATCAACAGGTTTCACCCGTTATTTCAGTAAAAGAGTGGATGCTCACGATGCTCATTCTGATCATTCCGATCGTAAACATCATAATGATGTTTGTATGGGCATTCGGCGAAGGCAACCCGACAAAGAAAAATTATTTTAAAGCTTCTTTAATTTGGGGCGCCATCGTTCTTGTTATCTACGCTATTATTGCCGTCATACTTATTGCAGCAGCTGCCTCATCCTCGATGTACTAGAAAAAACAGCTGATAAATACAATACAAAGGGCGCCCGTAAGCATATATACACGCTTAGGGGCGCACTTTTTCTAAGTCATTCTCCATTCAGGATGGTTTATTACTCAGCTGAAGAAATGCCGGCTGCAAACAAAAAAAAGGCGATCCTTAGCTCAGCTTGCAGCTTCTGGGATCGCCCTTTCCTCTATTCGAAATAAATCCGTGCGTCTATTCTACTGCATTGAAACGGTATACTTTGCTTGAATAGTCGCCGAAAAACTGTGGTGTTGCAAGACCCGCATACAACAGCTGGTCGCCGCCGTATACCGTTTCTTCTCCATGCAGCTTGTAGTCACGGTTCGGATCAAGTCCTTTTAGACGGAACCGGTTCAGCTTCGGATTCGGCTCCTGCAGAACCGATACGAATACAACGAACGCTTCGCTTTTATCTTTCGAAACGAACATCCAAGCGGTTTCATTCCCCTCGAACGGACTTAGCAGCCGGTAAAAATCGCCAAATTGCACAAGGTGGCGTACATCTTTGTATAACGCAACCTGCTCCTTAACCGCCTCTTTCTCTTCCTCAGTAAACTGTGTCAGATCCAGTTCATAACCAAAGTTGCCGGAGAGCGCCACATTGCCTCTCGTCTCCAAGGAAGTGATGCGGCCGACCTGATGGTTAGGCACGGCAGATACATGCGCGCCCATCGAGCTTACCGGATAAACGATGCTTGTTCCGTATTGGATTTTCAAACGGGACACCGCATCGGAGTTATCGCTTGTCCAGGTTTGCGGCATGTAGTAGAGCATGCCTGCATCGAAACGCCCGCCGCCGCCGGAGCAGCTCTCGAACAAAATCTGCGGGAAAGCGGATGTAATCTGCTCAAGCACCGAATAGAGGCCCAGCATATAACGATGAGCCGTCTCGCGTTGGCGCTCTGCAGGCAGCAGCGCTGAGCCGATTTCCGTCATATTGCGGTTCATGTCCCATTTCACGTACGTAATCGGAGCGCTGGAGAGTATATCCGAGATCGACTTCACGATATATTCTTGAACATCCTTGCGGGACAAGTCGAGAACAAGCTGTTGTCTCGCTTGCGTCCGTCTGCGTCCCTCCACATGAAGGCACCAATCCGGATGCGCCTTATAGAGCTCGCTCTCCGGCGAGATCATCTCCGGCTCGAACCATAAGCCGAACTGCATATCCAGCCTTTTTACGCGGCTAACCAAATCCTCGAGACCGTTTGGCAGCTTATTGCGGTCTACGAACCAATCTCCAAGCGAGGTGTTATCGTTGTCCCGCTTGCCGAACCAGCCGTCATCCAGCACGAACAGCTCGATTCCAAGCTCTTGGCCGGCGCGCGCGATATCTTCAATTTTATCCGCGTTAAAGTTGAAATACGTTGCTTCCCAGTTGTTGACGAGAATCGGGCGGGTCTGATCGCGGAATGTTCCGCGAATTAAGCGTGCGCGGTAAATATCATGGAAACTGCGCGACATGCCGCCGAGCCCATGCTCCGAATGAACCATAACCGCTTCCGGCGTCTGGAACTGCTCGCCCGGCTCCAATCTCCAATTAAAATCAAAAGGATTGATGCCGATAAACAAACGCGCCGCATGGAATTGATCGACCTCTACGCCTGCCGTGAAATTACCGCTGTAAACCAGGTTAACGCCATAAACATCGCCATGGTCCTCCGTCGCGCCTTCTGAGAGCAAGGCAACAAACGGGTTTTGCATATGGCTGCTTGAGCCTCTGCGGCTCTCCACCGATTGCAAGCCCGGCACAAGCTTGCGCTTATGAACATGGCGTTCCCTAATCCAAGCGCCGGATAACTGCAGCATTTCAAAGCGATCATGGGCAAAATCAAGACTCATGCTGAATGCGCGCTGCAGCTGCAGCGTGCCGGAGCCGTTATTGACGATTCTAGCCGAACGGGCAATGGCGTCGAATTGTTCGAATACCGTGTAGGACAAAATAACGGATAAGCCGATTAACTCATCCTTTAATGTAATTTCAAGGGTTTGCGCTTCTTCGTCGCTTTCCGCATACGTTGCCGGCAGTCCGTCCAGCGCCGGCTTTCCGTTTACGATTTTGTAGGAATCATAACGCAGATCCGATACCGTCGTCCCGTTAGGGAGCTGAACTTGAAAGGCGGGCATCCGGAAATCGGAATTGCCATAAGCCGGGTATTCATGCGGCAGCGTGTCGAGCGACAATTCCAGCTGGTCAAGCTCGGTGCTTGGTGTGAAAGAAGCTCTAACGGCAAGCTCGAAGAGACGCTCCAGCTGCACGCCGCGAACCTTTTTGCCCCAATAGATATGTGCAGGATAGCCGGTTTTCGTGATATGGATTACATAGCTTGTATCCTTCGCTTGCAAATGGAATAACGAACGCTGCTGATCATATTGAATAGTCAAAATAAATAACCTCCCAATGTTTTGCATAAATGAGTCTCTGCCTTAATTCGTTGTGCTTCCGCAGCTTTCCCTCACGATAAGCGTCGTGTTGATGGTCATATGAACGGCCGCCTCACGCCCTTCTATCCGTTCAAGCAGCAGTTGTACCGCTGCTCTGCCCATATGCTCCGTGTGCGCGCGAACGGTAGTAAGAGGAGGATTCAGGTAAGCAGAAATTTCGATGTCGTCAAAGCCGACGACTGCCATATCCTCCGGCACGCGAAGTCCGTGCTCATGCAGCGCACGCAAGGCGCCTACTGCCATCGGATCGCTGGCAATAAAACAGGCGGTCGGCCGCGAGCTTTGCCGAAGCAGCTGATTCATGGCTTCATATCCGCTGTTCGACGACCAATAGGACTTCATCACGAAGCTTTCATCATAAAGACCCAGCTCGCGCATGATTTTCTCGAAAAAGATGCGGCGCGGCTCAGCGCTTTCCGCCGCTTCATATTGACGGCTGAGACGATGCACATAATCGCTGCCGCCGATATAACCAATTTTCTCATGCCCAAGCTCGCTTAGATGCGTGATAACCGCCTTTGTTGCCTGCTCAAAATGCAGTTTTACGGTGTCATACTCATCCAATTCCCCGGAATGATTGACGAAGACCAAACGGTTCCCGTTGTTGTACAGCTGGGTGACATCCTCATCGTCGATCGAGCCTACGACAATGACGCCGTCCAATTCGTTCACCGGCTGCATCTCCGCTTTGCTGTTGCCGCGTAGCACCTTAATAATGCTGATGCCAAGCTCCTCGCAGCGGGTTTCGATCCCTTTCCGTATGGAAGAAAAATAGGGATCCTCATGCTCATCCTCGAGCGTTGACCACATCAGCAAACCAATTTGCTGACGGGAAAGCTGCTCGTCTTTTTTCATTCTTCGCAGCTTGGACGGCTTATATTGCAGCTGCTCGGCAATGCTAAATATACGTAAACGCGTTTCCTCGCTGACTGCAAGGGTGACATCATTGTTCAAAACCCTTGAAACCGTAGCAGCTGAAACACCTGCCTCCTGCGCAATATCTTTTATCGTCGCCATGCCACACTCCATGTTTAGTTAATAAGTTTACTAAATAGCAGCTTTAGTTTAACAGACGCGGTTAAAGTCCACAAGCACCTATGCAACTTTTATCGGAAAATCACGTCTGGATTGGTAACAAGGCTACAACCAAAACGACTTACGGGGTGATTGATAAATGAAAAAAACAATAGCTGTCATCACGCTTATGCTTCTCCTAACCTTAACGGCGTGCAGTTCGAACGCAAACAAGGGGGAAAATCATAACGGAGAGTCTCCCGTAAATACGGAGACGCCTCAAAATCAAAATCCGGAGACGCCGAAGCCTTCTCCAACCGATCAAGCTACAGATTCAAATAACAGCACGGACGATGATGGCCCAAATGAAGCCGCCACGCCGGATGATGCTGCCGCAGCCGTCATGCTAGCCTTAAAGGAATCGGATATGACTACCTTAAAAGCCTATATCCATCCCGATAAAGGCTTATTATTCTCACCCTACGCTCACATTGATACGGCTTCCGCCAAAGTTTTTCCAGCTGAGGGTTTTCCTGCTTTAACGGATACGACTGTATATCATTTCGGCTCCTATGACGGCTCCGGCGAACCGATCGACCTTACCTTTCAGCAGTATTATGACAAGTTTGTTTACGACAAGAACTTTCTAGAGGCAGAGTCCGTTGGCAAGGATGAAATTAAAGGCACGGGCAACATGAAGGTCAATATCAAAGAAGTTTTTCCGAACAGCTATGTAATGGATTACCATTTCAGCGGCTTTGATGCCCAGTACGAAGGAATGGATTGGGAAAGCCTGATTCTTGTGCTGGAGGAATTGGACGGGGCTTGGTATGTAAGCGCGATTGTCCACTCCCAGTGGACGACATAAATAACAAAAAAGACTGCCTCCTGCGTCAGGGGGCAGTCTTTTTTAGAAATCCTTTCTTCTCATCAACAGCAAACCTGCCAATAGCATTACAACCGTATAGACGAGGCAATACACGACTAAGGAATTAGAGGCAGCGCCATTAATCGAAAAAATGCCTAGCTCGTTATTGAGATCATACATGCCGCTCAGCTCCGAAATTGAAAATAATTCGCTCAGCATGCGCTGCTGCAAAGCATCCGCCGGCATAGCAAGCTTTATGAGGCCGGTAATCGTCTCCAGCGTCTCCAGCTCTTTCATGCGAATCCTTCCCGTATCCATAAAACGTCCGATCGTGCTCCCAAGCCAGCCCATTCCAAACAGCATCGTCATCCATATCCCATTTCCAAGCGGGCTAATATAGCAAGACCCAACCATGGTTAAGGAGACAAGCAGCGGAATAACGGCAAGAAATAAGGCTAAGGATTTCAGTTGCACAGCCAGACTGAATAATATCCCCGTCTCGATCCAGCTAATGGAAATAATCGAGACGAATAACAGAACGGCATACAGCGCAACATAGCTGACAAAACCGAGCCATCTGCCGATAAACCATTTCCATCGCTGAATCGGCCGGGCTAAGACGGATTGCAGCACCCCGGATTCCGCTTCACCGGTTATCGCGGCTACCGAGCTAAAAATCGCCAAGAACGCGACTGCGAATGCCCCGAAAAAAAAGCCAAGCGTCAATATTATCGCGCTGCGCGCAAAATTCTCGAGCAGGTCCATAGAAGCGGAAACATGCACTTCCCCGCCCGCTATCGCATCCGCAACGAACCAATAAGCAATCCAAAAAAGGACCGTCATAATGATCGTCATCAGCGTCACGCGCTTGCGAATGAGCTCTTTCCACGTTAAGCCCCAAACCGCGATCATCTGCGTTCCCCCCTATGTTCCAAGCCTGTAACGGCTTGTCTGAACCACTCATCCAGCTTTGATTGCATCTTCCCGACCTCATACAGGGTTAGCCCCATCTCAATAAGCAGGTAATTCACTAAACCGATTTGCTCGTCGTTCTCCAGCTCCAGCTCCAGCCATGCGGTACCGTCTCCAGAATCCGATAAAGAAACGGCCGTGTTCACCCCAAGCATTTGATGAATGCGCTCAGCTGCATATGGCGTATAACCGCTGACGCGCAGCCGCCAATTGGATTGCGCGCGAATCATCTCGGAGACTTTGCCTTCTGCAAGCACCCTGCCGTTATTAAGCAGGGCAACTTTATCGCATAACTGCTCTACATCCTCCAGCAAATGCGAATTAAGGAAGATCGTTTTGCCTTGGCTTCTCAGCCTGGCGAGCAGCTCCCGCACCTCATGCCGCCCTACCGGATCGAGCGCGGAGGCCGGCTCATCCAGAAATACGATATCCGGGTCGCCAAGCAGCGCGCATGCCAGGCCCAGCCGCTGCTGCATTCCCTTCGAATAATCTTTAAGCCTGTCGCGTCCGCGGCTTCCGATCCCAACCTCATCCAAAAGCAGGGAGATGCGCCGTTTCGCCGTGATTCGGTCCAGCTCGCACAGCTTCGCATGGAAAGCAAGCACCTCCTCGCCCGTCAGCCAATCCGGATACCGAAAAAGCTCAGGCAAATAGCCTAATCTCCGCCTAGCTTCAATCGTTCCCGAAGCATGACCGTAGATTTGTGCTTTGCCTGAGGTGGGCTTAATCAATCCGGTGAGCATTTTCACAATGGTGCTTTTTCCAGCCCCATTAGGGCCGAGGAAGCCAAAGGCTTCCCCTTCTCTAACGGTTAACGTAACGCCGTGGCAGCCGCGTCCTTCTCCGTAGTCCTTGGTTAACAGGCTCGTTTCAATAGCGAGGGCGCTCATGATTGGATCAACTCCGCTAGAATCCCTTGTATCTGCTGCTTCTCACCGTAGCCATTGAAGTACGCATTTGCGACAATGCCATCCTGAAGCCAAATGGCGTTGATGGAGTTTTGGCCGGCCCTCTGCTCCAAATAGACGTCGACCCCTTTAATTACGACCTTCTCCGGCGTTTCATTTGTAATGATCGGCATCGGAATTTCGCCTTTGTCCAGGCTGATGGCCTGCTGAAGCGATTTCCGCAAATGCTCGGGAAGCGCAGGGAAGCGGATAACCGCCTCATAAGCATCCTTTATATCAACCGATGGATCAACGTCTATGCTTGGTTCCTTGACATAGGTAACCTGCACGGATTGCTCGGAGCCGCTTCCTTCATTCGGCCGATATCCCACACTTACGCCTTCCCCGGTATGAAAGGTTATCGCTTTGCCGTCAACGGATTCAGGCAGCAGCTTATCTGCCCCAAGCCTTCGCATGGCGCTATTTATTTCATCGACGTTTAAGCGCAAAGTAAGCGTTTGAGACATGCTCGAAGAAATGTCCGTTGTCTGCTTCTCCGCAACGGTTACAGCCGGTATCGAAAAGCCCAGTCTTTCAGCTGCTTGCTCAGGTGAAAGTTCCGCCCAGTCTCCAACCGACGAGCGCTCGAAGCTGCCGAACCGGTTATCCGTCTCGAGCGACTCGCCCACGTCCAAAAAGCCGTTCAAAAGCGATTCCAAATCGTTCTCGTTTACTACCATCACATGATCCATGCGGAAGGTATTCAGCCATGCGGCCAGAGCCGCATTCGTCGAAGGCGTGGCAATCACAACCGTAATCAGGGCAGCAGCGCATGCGGCTGCCGTTTTGCCAAGATTTCTCCGAAGCCAGCTACGGGCTGCGCCACCCTTGCCCGGGATGCTCCCCGCCTCATTTACAGATGCGCGGGCTCTTCCCAGCGGCACGGCATTTACCTGCTCCCGCAAAATGACCGGGCTGACGGCGACGGCGGAGACCGGCGCTTTCACTCCTTCCGTCGTAGCCGATCCGTCCTTCTCCTTCGGATCCGCAGCCCCGCTGCTCTGAGCATGCGTTTCCCACTGCTGCCAAAGCGGCGATTGCTCTGATTGCTGCAGCTGCTTCTCAAGGCGGGCCCATGCAGCCGACATTTGCTCTTGTTCTCTTTTATTCAAACCGTCATTGGTTGTCATCCATAACTCCTCCTCAAAGGTTTGTTGCTTTAGACCTTCTTCTCGTGCAAAAACACGCTTTCTGCCTTCTGCGCATGACGCTTCAGCCGATCCCCGGCTCTTCGCAGCATCATCCCGACCTGTGGCTGCCGGACCTTAAGCTGTTCTGCGATCTCTGCGTAACTGTAGCCTTCATATCTTAGCAGCAGCAGCTGCTTATCCCGCTTCGGCAAGGCATCCAGCCAGCCTTGAACGAGATCCTGTTCGTCCTTATCGAGCAGGACCTGCTCGCCTGACTGCGCCGCCTGCGGCTGCGAAAGCATGCTTTGCTCCTGCTTCTCGGTTAATGCGCGCTCCCGCGCTTTCTTATCCATATAATCATAGGCCAGCCTCGTTAATACGCGGTGAAGCCAGCCTCCGATTGCTTCAGGCTGATCCGGCGGATTCCGGTAAAGCCTTAGAAATGCTTCCTGGGCAAGATCCTCGGCAGCTGCCTCATCGCGAATAAGCGCGACGAGCTTTCGTCTTACCGAAGGATAATGCTCATTAAATTGCTGACGAAACAAATCCGGCGCCGAATGTTCCATTCTGATTACCTCCTTGCTTTTTTTGCTCAAGCTATAAGGAAGACGAAGCTTTCCGTCTTTTTGTAACACATCACGGCTAAATATTATTTTACCAATCGCCGGAACGTTGGACACGATAAAAAAAACCGCCCCCACATCGAAGAGGAGACGGATCGTTCATTAGATTTCTTTATTATGTTCCAAAAATATCTGCACGAACTTGCTTGCCGTAACGGGCGGACTATAGATGTAGCCTTGAACGGCATCGCAATTATGGCTGCAAATGACATTAAGCTCCTCTTGGGTCTCTACGCCTTCGCTCACCACGTTCAAATTCAAATTATGCGCGATGACGATAACGGACTTGTAAATCATTTGTTTCTTATAATCGGTTACGATCCCGCTGATAAACGATTTATCGATCTTCAGCGTATGCAGCGGAATGTTCTGCAAATAGCTGAGCGAGGAATAGCCGGTGCCAAAATCATCAAGCGACAGCAAGACGCCGAGCTGCTTGAGCTCGTCTAATATCTTGAGCGTGTGCGCCGGATTATCCATAAAAATCGTCTCGGTGATTTCAAGCTCGATCTGCTCCGGCCTTATGCCTGCGCCTGAAATGATCCGCTCGATCGTATGGACGATTTGCTTTTGCTGGAATTGGATCATCGACATGTTCACGCTCACCGAGAGGTTCTGTAAGCCCATTCGCTCCCATTCGCTAATTTGCTTGCAGGCCGTATGCAGCACCCACTCGCCAAGCGGAATAATAAAACCCGTTTTCTCTGCTATGGGGATAAAATCAAGCGGCGACACCATGCCCAGCTCCGGGTGGTTCCACCGTATCAAAGCCTCCGCGCCGTAAATTCTTCCGGTCGCGATTTCAACCTTAGGCTGATAATAGAGCATAAACTCGCCAAGCTCCAGCGCTTTGAACATGCTGCTCTCCAAAATCAGTTCCTTCTTCGTGACGTCATTCATCGATGGAGCATACAGCTTGTATGTATTGCGTTCCTTCTTTGCTACGTACATGGCAATATCGGCTTCCTTCACGAGCTGGTCTGCAGCAGCAGGGGTCCAATCTTGGCAGATGCTGACCCCTATGCTTGCCGTGATATAAAACATGCGGTCCTTCAGCTCAATAGGTTCAGAAACAACCGACAGAACCGTTTCCGCGGCATGAGCAGCCTGATGAAGGTGCTTCACATTCTCCAACAGCGCGATATACTCGTCGCCTCCGAAACGGAACACACGCCCGCCGCTGCCGACTGCGCGAACGATCCTTTCTGCCACCTGCTGCAGCAATTGATCGCCCATCGCATGGTCAAGCATATCGTTTATTATTTTGAAACGGTCGAGGTCAATGAAAAGCAAAGCGAACGGCTCTTGCGGCATATGGCTCTCGGCCGCTGTTCCCTCCATATAACGGTGATAGGCATAGCGATTAGGCAAGCCGGTCATTAAGTCATGCGTCGATTGATATTCAATCAGATGTTCGGCTTCCTTGCGCTGGGTAATCATATGATTAAATTGAACAGCCATAAATTCGAATTCATCATTCGTACGGATGTCTAGCTGCTGCTCTTCCCCTCCGGCAGCAACCGCGGAGGTTGCCAGCACCACCTTCTGAATATTAACCAAAATAATTTTGCGAACGAGCAGTGCCATCACCATGGTCATAAACAGCAAGGCAATGCTGGTGATGAGGACGGACTCCCGCAAGCTTTTATAATAATCCGTCAGCATGTTTTTCTTGGGGATGACGGTCTCGATATGCCAAAGCACATTATGTATAAGAATAGGATAGAACATACGCAATACGGTACCATTGCTGCTCGGATCGGGCGTGTAGGCTTTGCGCGGCTTAGTCCCCTTCATGGCTTCCAAGTCATCGGCGTTCGACCATAGTTGATATCGCGTATTCACCAGCTCGGGATTTTTGCCGTTAGCCAAATAATGATTTTCCGTCGTAATAATATTGGCGTACCCGCCTAACGGACGGAAAGCTTCAATTTTTTTCTGCACCGATTCCAGCGAAAGATCCGCTCCGACAATGCCTAAAAATTCACCTTGGGCATCCAAAATAGGCAGAACAAGCGATGTCATTAATACAGGCTTGCCGTTAATCACATAGGAATAGGGCTCCAAAATCGTAAAGGATTTGGTTAGCTTCGGAAGCTGGTAGAAACTCCCCAGCACCTTATCCTCGTAGTTATTGATGGCCAGCACTTCAAACGCCTCTCCCTTGCGGACCACATAGGGGATGAAGCGGCCGCTCGCATCATCATAGCTGTTTTTGTTTCTGTAAAACGCATCTTTGCCGTCAAAGGCGTTTGGTTCCCATAATGTATACACGCCCAATATATCGGGACTATCTTCTAATACGCACTTCAGCAATTCAACGGTATATTCCCGGTTCTGCTGATCTTGACCGTCCATTAGGTACATCTGTGCTTCCAGCGTTTGGAGCATCGTTACGGTTTGTTCCATTGTTCTGGAGAAAGGATAAATGTAAGCGTTTAATTCTGTTTGCGCTTCAAGTTCACTTTCGCGCAGGTTGGAGTGATAAAGCTTAATGAGGTGGGCAAAAACTAATAGACCAAACGAGAGAATAACAAGCAGGCCAAGTGAAAATATTAATTTTTGTGCGATGCTTAGCCTAAACTTTCTCATATCATCTATCAGCCCCTTGTTGTCGGAGAAAGCAAAAATCAGCGTAAACTGTCAAGTTATGATGTGGTTCTAGTATACTTGACAGTTCAGCCCGAGCACAATGGAAAAATAGGATATTATCACTATATATTTCGACAAAAAAATACTAAATTCATCATTTTTTTAATTTTCAAGAGTCTCTTGAACCTATTCGTTTCTCTGCGTCATGGTAAGTTATTCCAATCATTTATTCGCGCAAAAAAAATCCGCCCAGTCCATGACTCAGGCGGATTCGAATGGCCAAGCCTAAACTTCGCTTTGCTTGGCGTTTTGCTTCGTATTATCGTCTTCATTGGCACGGTCATGGTCCTCCAAGCGATGAGGCCGTTTGCCTTTTCCCCCGTGCAGCTGGAAAAGCTCCTCGCGCAGCTGCTCCGACGTTTTGCCTTCGGTAGAAATGCCATGCTCTTTGGCAATATTGCGCAAATGCTCAAGACGCTTCGCTTGATGCTCCGCTTTAAAAGCTTCCCACTTTTCCTTATTAGCCAGCTTCGCAGCCTCAACTTCCTTCTTCAGCTGCTCCGCGGTTTTTCCTTCGGCTTGAATGCCGAAGTACGTCGCGATCTCCTTCAGCTTTTCCAACCGATAAGCCTCAAAGTCCTTGCGGGTCATTTTGCCCTTATGATGCTTATGCTCATTGCCCGGATCGGACTCATTAGGATGCTGCGCCTGTGCCGTTAAAGAGACATCCGGCAAAACCGCTGCTGATTTCGCTGCCCAAACGGGAGCAACCGCAAACAATACGGCCAGCGATACAACAGGGATAAACCATTTTCTAATCATTTACTGCCACACCTTTCCATTGCAAACGTGATGCGAGGCTAAACAAGCCTCATCTGGATTATTTTGCCCAAGCATTCACGCGAATAGACATGTCAGCGGCATTTTTCGACATTTTCCTACATTGGTCGAAGCTAGTCTTACTGCGCCCTATTCTCCGTATTCTCCAGCTGCTTCAGCTCTCTCAGCAGCCATTCTTTTGAAAAATGCTCACCGATAAATACCGCCACGTCATTGACATGGCCCTGGGGATCGATTCGCATAAAATCCGACTCTTTATAAGCGTATTGGAACAGAAAGCGGCTTAGCGCATCCGTAAACGTAACGATTCCCTTCGCCCGGTAAATGTTAGACGGAAGCCTCTGCAGCAGCGCTTCGAATGCTTCGCTGTTTACAGGACCGCGCCAATAATGCGTCACGACCATCACATGGTCATGCGAATGATGATGACCCGCTTCCTTATGCCCATGGGTACGGTTCTCGCTCGTGCAGCCAGGCACGGCGCAAGGCCCGCTTTCTCCGGCATGTCCCGCTGCTGCGCCCTCCTGTTCATGCCCGCCTGCAGCAGCTGGATTTTGCCGAAAGGGAGCGCTTGGCGCATGTTCATCATCCAGCCAGCTCCATTCGTCTATCGCGCAGCGTACGGTCGCGATGATTTGGGCATGGGCATTAAGCTCCCTAAGCTGCTGCTGCGCCTCCACGAGCTCGTCGGGCTCCAGCTTGTCCGCTTTGTTCAGCAGCAAAACCGTAGCGCATCGGATCTGCTCCAGCATCAGCTTGAACGTACGGCCTTTGCCGTCACGGCTGCGGGCAAGAAGCTCCGGCCCGTCAACAACCGTAATCACGCTCCGCAGGTCTATGGGTTTGTACATGGCCGCCTCGGTTACCCCATCCAGCGTTTCCATCGGATTTGCCGCGCCCGTTGATTCAATGAAGATGACATCAGGCTGATGCTCATTGATGAGCGTGCTGATTTCCATGCCCAGATCGCCGCGCATCGTGCAGCAAATGCAGCCGCTCAGCATTTCGGCCATCGGCACCTCGTCGCCAACAAGCTGACCGTCCAAATTAATATCGCCAAGCTCATTCATAATGACCGCCGGCTTCTTGCCCTGCGCCGTATAATAATCCAGCAATCTTCTGAGCAGCGTTGTTTTCCCGCTCCCAAGAAAGCCTGACAGCAAATGAACCGGTATATGTCGTTCTTGATTATTCATCTCATGTTCTCCCGTATGTCCGTATTTTAAGCGATTGGTGATCGCTTCTATTATATCGTAACAGTTACGCTCTTTCATCTTTTATATGAAGCCTTTTTCTCGCGAATCTTCTATTATAAGCATTCCCATCCATAACCCGCGCACATCCTATCATACTTTTTTTTAGGTTAACAGATTTTTTGTTTGATTTTTCTGATCAGCCATAGTACCATGTGGGCAACAAGGCTGTAAAGCAAACGGGAGAGTGAGCGCAGGTGGAATCCATATCGCAAGAGCTGCCATTTTTGACAGAGATGGCCAAAGGCATAACCGCACAGTTCGGCGATCATTGCGAGGTTGTCGTCCATGATTGGTCAAAGCCGGTTGACAGCACGATTGTAGCGATCGAGAACGGCCATGTGACAGGGCGGAAAATCGGTGATCCCGGCACGAATCTCGGCTTGGAAATTATGCGTGGGACCTCGGAGGGCGATAACCGCCATAACTATGTCACGCAGACGAAGGATGGGCGCATCCTCCGTTCGACCTCTATGTATATCAAAAACGATGAGGGGAAGATCATCGGAGCGATGTGCATCAACTTCGACATTACCGATCTCATGGTCGCGGAGAAAACGCTCCAATCGCTTACGGCAAGCGGGCTCACGCCGGTCCGGGAATCATTCGTCAGCAATGTGAACGATCTGCTCGATACACTGATACAGGAAGCGCAGGAGACGGTCGGCAAACCGCCAGCGGCGATGGCCAAGGAAGACAAAATTAAAATCATCCAATGGCTTGACCAAAAGGGCGCTTTTCTGATTAAGAAATCGGGCGAGAAGGTATGCAGCTATTTGAGTATTTCGAAGTTCACCCTATACAGCTACCTGGAGGAGTCCAAAGGCGAGGATAGCGAAGGAGGCACGGGAGTATGACCGAAAAGATGCATGCGCCGTTGTATGAAGGACAGGAGCTGGAAACCCCTTGCCTCGTCATCGACAGCGATGCCGTTGACGGCAATATTGCAGCCATGGCGGAAGCGGCCGCGCGCCTTGGCGTGAAGCTTCGTCCCCATGCCAAAACGCACAAGCTGCCGGAGATGGCCGCCCGGCAGCTTGCCGCGGGCGCTGCCGGCATAACGGTAGCGAAAATCTCCGAGGCAGAAGTTATGGCAAATGGCGGCATTCGCGATATTTTCGTCGCCTATCCGCTGGTTGCCAGATCCAAGCTTGAGCG
The DNA here is from genome assembly GCF_048572955.1 of Pristimantibacillus sp. PTI5. GTDB lineage: Bacteria > Bacillota > Bacilli > Paenibacillales > Paenibacillaceae > Pristimantibacillus. The sequence continues at coordinate 4,429,825 of NZ_CP183886.1, read as the reverse complement.
TGCCGCCCGCTTGAGCCGGTCCGGTATCCGGCTAATCATTGGGGTTGACAGTCTCGAAGGAGCGAAGCGAATATCCGAAGCGGCGCTGCGCGAAGGCGCCGAGCTGGAGGTGCGGCTTGAGCTCGACACCGGACTGCGGCGCACAGGCGTAGCCCTGGACAAAGCTGTGCAAATGGCCCAGCAAATCACCAGGCTTCCCGGGATGAAGCTTAGCGGAATTTTCACGTATCGCGGCGCTATCGCAGGCGGAGCACCAACGCTTGACGTCAAAGCTGCCGGTCATGAAGAAGGCCGTCTGATGGCCGAAGCAGCGGCTGAGCTTAGAGCTGCCGGCATAGCGATCCAAGATGTGAGCGTCGGCTCGTCGCCGACGGCAGTCTTCGCGGCAGAGATTGACGGCGTAACGGAGGTCCGTCCCGGCACCTATATCTATCAGGACCGAATGCAGGCCGCGTATGGCATGTGCTCGCTTGAGCAATGCGCCGGCTCCGTCCTTGCTGCCATTGTCAGCCGTCCCTCGGCTGATTTCATCGTAATCGACGGCGGCAGCAAAACCTTCGCGACAGATGTGCAGCCGGGCCACGCCCCCTTGTTCCTCAAGGGCTTTGGCCATGTCATTGGAGATCCCGATGCCGTGCTGGAGCGAATGAATGAGGAGCATGGCATGATTCGCGTGTCTCCGGATTCCCTCTATCAGGTAGGAGATGTCATTCGTATTATCCCTAACCATATCTGCAGCACGGTTAATTTGCACAGCGACGTCTACCTCAAGGATTCAGCCGGGCAGCTGCGCAAAACTTCCGTAGCCGCTCGCGGTATGCTCGAATAACGAGAAGGAGGAATCATACGGCATGCTCGATCTAATTTTGAAAAACGGCAAAATCGTCGATGGCAGCGGCAACCCTTGGTATAACGGCGATGTTGGGGTGAAGGACGGCCTCATCGTCGCCATTGGCCGCGTTGACCAAGAGGCAGGACAAATCATCGATGCAGCCCGCAAGGTTATTTCTCCCGGCTTTATCGATGGGCACTGCCACTCCGACTTGATGATTATCGATCATCCGCACAGCGAAATTAAGCTGCAGCAAGGCGTGACGACTGAGGTAGTCGGCAACTGCGGGCTCGCCCCTGCTCCATTCGTTCGGAAAAAAGGCCAACTGCTGCAAACGTACGTACAGCCGGTGCTCGGCAGCACAAGCTGGGAGTGGCCGTGGGAAACGGTCGGTCAATATATGGACTTTGTCGGCCGCTCGAATCCTTCGGAGCACATCGCCACCTACGTTGCGCATGGCGCCCTTCGTATCGCGGTGATGGGCTTTGAGAACCGCCCTGCCTCGAAGAACGAGCTTGAACGCATGAAGTCCTTGCTTGAAGAGGGCCTCAGGGCCGGCGCTATCGGCTTATCGATCGGGCTGTTGTATGCGCCTGGCAGCTATACCTCGCGTGATGAGCTAGCCGATCTTTGCAGCGTGCTGCCGAAATATAACGGCTTGCTGTCCACCCATATCCGCGGGGAAGGCAACAACCTGCTGCCGTCCGTCGCAGAGGTCATTTGGATCGCGGAACGGGCCGGCATCTCGCTGCATATCAGCCATTTGAAGGCAGCAGGCCGCGCGAACTGGGGCAAGGCGCTTGACGCGCTGGAGCTCGTCGAAGCCGCCCGTGCACGCGGCATGGACGTCACCGTAGATGTGTATCCTTATGCCGCAGGCTCAACGACCTTAACGACCGTACTGCCGCCATGGGTGCTTGAAGGCGGCATCGAAGCAACGCTTGAAGCATTCCGCGATAAAGCGCTCCGCGCGCGAATCAAAGAAGAGCTTGGCAGCGAGCAGGACACATGGGATAATCTCGTGTGCTCGACCGGCTGGTCCAGCATTATCCTTTCGTCCATGCAGACAGATGCGAACAAAGCGCTTGAAGGCAAATCCATTGCCGAGGTTGCCGAGCTGCGCGGGCAGCATCCCGTCGATTGCATGATGGATCTGCTGCTGGAGGAGAACGGACAGATCGCCATCGTCTATTTCCATATGTCGGATGATGATGTGAAGCAGGTCATCGGCTACGAGAAATCGCTGATCGCCTCCGACAGCCTGAACTGCGAAATCGGCAAACCGCATCCGCGTACGTACGGGACCTTCCCGCGCGTCTTTGCCAAGTATGTCCGCGAGGACAATGTCCTGTCGCTTGAGCAAGCGGTACGCAAGCTCACTTCTTTCCCCGCGCAGCGCTTTAAGCTTGGCAAAAGAGGGCTGCTCGTGCCCGGCTATGCTGCCGATATTACGGTATTCGACCCGGATGCCATCCAGGATGCCGCTACCTTCGAGGAGCCGCGCCAATACCCGGCTGGCATTGCACATGTCATCGTATCCGGCCAGCTCACGCTTTCTCACGGCACGCACACACATAAACGCGAAGGCCGGCTTATTCGCGCCCAGCGTTGCTGCACGCACTAAATAACCATTCCATTTCAAAGGAGCTGTTTTATGATGTCGATCATCGAAAAACGTCTTGCCGAGCTAGGTATCGTTTTGCCTGAAACCACGAAACCTAAGTTTTCCTATATCCCGGTCAACCAAACCGGCAATTTAATCTATACATCCGGCTTCGACTGCCGTATCGACGGCGTGCTGATGTACGAGGGGAAAATCGGCTCCGACCTAACCATCGAGCAAGGGCAAGAAGCAGCCCGTCAAGTCGTCATTAACCTGCTTGCCGCCATGAAGACCCATTTGGGCGACCTCGACCGCGTCGTAAAAATCGTAAAAATTCTCGGCTTCATTAACAGCGCTCCCGGCTTCGGCGATCAGCCATATGTACTGAATGGAGCCTCCGATTTGCTCATCGAGGTGTTCGGCGAGAACGGCCGGCATGCCCGCTCCGCAATCGGCACGAGTGACCTCCCCTTCCATACGCCGGTTGAAATCGAGCTGATCGCTGAGGTTCGCGAATAACGACTGCCGCATGCAAAACCCCCAAGGCTCAGGCACCTGGGGGTATTTATGCTATTTCAGTTAGTGGAAACGCTATGCTGCCGATTTACAAGTAAGCTTTGCCGCTCAGTGGCACAAAGAACGGGAAATGATGACAAGCAGAATGAAAAGGACTAAGATAACGCCAAGGCTTGAAAACGCTCCACCAACTCCAGTACCGCAGTGGCTAACACCTGCAACCGGGTAAGTCGGTCCGCAATGTCCTGGTCCTACATTTGCGCCTGCTACTCCATAGCTCATTTGTTCATCTCCTTTTTATTAAGGTACAGTATCCTATGATTCAAAGAGAAAAACGTATAGGCGTTTGAACAAAATGTGCTCCTGCTCATTTTTCGGAACAGCCCGCACCTTTTTTCATTTGGCAGCGATGCTTGCTTGACCGGAGAACATCGCCTCAATGCACTTAAAGCGAGAGGCGTGCGGAGTGGTTTTGGACTTCCGGTCACTGTTGTCTACCTATTTCTTTGAATGTACCGCTGTTTGCGGTAGAAAGTAACGATCAACAAAAAGGAGCTGCCTTAGGCAGCTCCTTATTTATTGATCGTTATTTACTTTTCAAGTAAGTTATAAATCGCTTGTGCAGCTTCGGCGCGAATCGTTAAGCCATTTGGAACAAATGTATTCTTATCCGGCCCTTGCATAAGTCCGGCCCCAAGTGCTTTGTTCACTTCCGTTTTTGCCCATGAGGATACTTGATCTGCATCCTTAAACCGGAGCAGCATGTCACTCGTTTCAAGCTGCTTGCCTGTTTTGTACTCATAAGCCCTTACCAGCAGTATGGCCATCTGTTCACGAGTGATCGTAGCATTAGGCGCAAAATGGCTTTCATCGATTCCTTTTATCATTCCGGATTGAACAGCTCCAGCGATCGCTTCAGAATACCAAGCTCCTTCGGATACATCAGTAAAAGCCGTATGTGCTTCAGTAGACTGAATGCCAAGAGCACGAACCAGCATGGTAACAAATTGTGCTCGAGTCGTCGGTTGGGCAGGATTAAATTGTTGACTGCTTACACCATCGATCACATGTATGGCACTTAGTCTTTGAATAGTATGAAAAGCCCAGTGGGCCGCGGGTACATCCTTAAACGTTTTTGTGTATTCAAGGACAGCATATTTGGAATTGTGCGATAAGGATGTCTCGATTGATCCATTATCGGTCCCTATTACTCCCCCGACGTACTCCCATTGCTTCAGGCTCTCGTTGAGGTAATAAATACCCAGCAGACTTGTATCCGTATTGTCAGAAACAAGTGAAAAGCGTAAAGTGACCGGCGCATTAAAGCGATCCAGACGAATCGTTTTACCAGTTGAAGACACTAGCGTTAAATCAAACTCATACAGCTGACCGTTTTGCTTGACCGATGCTCCAATTGCCAGATTAGCAGCACCCGCCAAGTCACCAACCATTGAATCTTGTATTGCCTTTAACGATATTTTAAGCTTCGCATCCTTCCATTCATCACCGCTGCCTAAATTGCTAAGATCGTTCAGGACAGAGAATGGAATAGCTGCGGATTGTCCATTGGATTTGATAACCAATGCTTTATTTGCTTGCTGCAGGAGTTGGCCCACGGTGCCAGGCAAGAGAATGTCATCATTGCCTGTTACATCGACCGTTATCGTTGGCGACGTGCCGGCGGATGTAATCCGATCACTTATCTCTTTAGCGGTTAGTTGGTTGATTTGCGGGATTGTATGGCCTGCGGAGGCGCTCGTTGCATTTGTTCTGGCTGTTACTGCCGGACCATTGGTGGTCCATATCCCATTCGGGAGCTTAGCTTCCACTTTAAAGGTATATGATGTATCCGATGATAACCCATTTACTTGATGATTATATACGCTTCCCGATACTGTAGCTACTTCTACTGTCCCATTATAAACTTTATAGTCTGAAGCACCGCCATTAGCGGATGTCCAATTCAATGTGAGACTTGAAGAGGCAATATTTCCAGCCGTCAGCGTGCTGTCTAGGGGCCACGCATAGGAAGTCTTCATCACATTCCAAAAAGCATCTGCTATGGCCTTATAACCTTGCTCGCTTGGGTGGATATCCAAAGGATTAGGCAGGTTATTCCCATAATCCGCTGCAACAGCGACTTTAGTAGGTACGTATATAGCCCCTGTTTGCACAGCAGCGCCTGCCAGTGCTTGGTTTAAGTAATCCAATACAACGGCAAACTGCTGCTTCTGAATAGCGGTTAAAGGAAAATTGTGGAACGCATCATATAAGCCCATAACGTATATGTTTACTGTTGGATTTAACTGCTTGATCGCTGATATTATAAGTCCGGTATTCGTACCGACTTGTTGGATTAAGACGGGTACAATACTTGGGTCTAACGTATAGGCAGGACTAAGCTGCTTTATAAAATCATTTGCCCCAATGTCCAACGTAATGACGTCCGCGCTCGCGATATTCTGTTGGATTGTCTTTCCGTTCGGAGTCGTTACATTATTTTGAATATCATTCAGCACATCCTGGGTCGTATATCCCGGATAGGTATGATTTTTGTTGAATTCACCCAAATATCCAAAGCTGCGAATATTGTCGGCCAGCATATCCGTATAGCTGAGACCTACTGATTTGAATGGTGTCATACCTACTGCTAAGGAGTCGCCTAACGCTAGATATTCGATCTTGCCTGCACCAGTATCAACCGATACATTAAACATGGATTTCCATTGTTCTGCCGGGTTTCCAGATGAATCTGAAACGTCGATCGTTAGCTGATATGTACCGTTAGGCAAACCAGAGGTCGCCGCCGCCACAATTCCAGTACTCATGTCGTACTGGAAGGGTACCGCGATTCCATTCACCTTCACTTGAATGGTTGAATCGTTAATTCCAGAACCAGTATCCTGCAATGTAGCTGTAATCCTTGGCATAGATGTATAGACCGTTGCTTGTTTTGCAGGAATTACGTTCATAATAAGCGGCCCTGTTGCGCTGCCAGCAGCAAAGCCGTTCATAGGTGACTGGATAACCAGAAATACCATTAATAAGAGCATCGTCAATTTTACCCTTGCAATATGAATCTTCTTCATCGATTCAACCTCGCCCCATAGATTATTTACCGTACAACCAAATCATACGCACCTAGCTATTATAATGATTGGCTGATAAATAATTTATCGATTGATGTCGCATGAATAAATATATTTACGATGTGAGGTCTGGCAAGTAAGCAGGCTCAGCGGATTGGGAGCAAATAAAGAGCGCAGACATTAATAAAGACGGCGCTGTCGACATCTTGGATTTGATATCCAGCATTGCTTGTCCCTATCGCACAGCTATAACAGCCCCAAGCGCTCAGGCGCTTGGGGCTGTTATTTATGCTTGCAGGTAGTGGAAAAATACGCTTAGTGAAACTTAAGAACAGGCGCTGGCCGAGCGTAAACGGCAGTCGGCGTTCGAAGGCGCAAAAGCTCGTTTCGCTGAAATATAAGCAGCGTATAAGGTTGAAATTTATACTTGCTTATATTTTAAATGATTACAGCCAAGAACGAGAAATTATGACAAGTAGGATAAAGAGGACTAGAATAAAACCAATGTTAGAAAAACCGCCGCAGCCCGTGCTTACGCCTGCAACCGGATAAGGCGCGCAGTGTCCAGGTCCAACATTTGCTCCCGCTACTCCATAACTCATGTGGTCATCTCCTTTTTGTTAACTTACACAGTATCCTATGATTCAGGGCGAAAAGCGTATGGGCTTTTGCAGGAAATGAGCATATGCCTAAAGCCGGGAATCCTCATGGCACTGCGCGTTTTTCTCCCGAAATAAAGCAGCTCGGATATCAATATCCCTCCTCGCTGTAGGCTGCTCTCTCTACCGTGTTTAACCTGGCTTTGGACTCGCATTGATTCAGCTTGCAAAAAGCGGAATAATCCAATGTCTGGGATAGATCGTAGGAGAGAATTTTATGAATCAGCATTTCAATGATCGCTTGCTGCACATCCTCCTGTTCGTTTCGATTCGTTTGATGTTTTGCTTGCCGGATCGCCGGAGCGAATGCCTCGATGATTTGCCCTAAAGACTCTTTATCCCCCTGCTGCGCCGCCCTAACCTGATCAAACAGTTTTTTGTCCATCGCTGTCCTCGCTTTCGTTTGGCTTATTTCTAGACGCATGATTCAATTCCGTAACGGAGGCAGCCAAAGCATCAATTTTTCTCTCGAACCGGATAAGCAAATAACCGGCCAGAACAATCGGAAAACCAACCTGGCCAATCGCTGCAAGCAGAGGCGTAATCGCTAAAGTCTCCAGCATTATTTCACCCCCTTTCCGGCAAGCGAGCCGCGTATGGTTTCTAATGCTTTGTTTCTCGATTTGCTTATCGCTTGAGGGCTTACTTTTAGTATCTTGGCGATTTCATTATCCTGATAGCGCAGGCCGTAAGCTAAAGTTGCGACTAGGCGCTGTTTTCCAGAGAGGGCTTCGAAGACAGCCGTTAGGTCGTCATTCGTAAACGATGCTGCCATAAGGCATGGATCTGAGGTGTAGGAGAGGCTGAAGGGCTGATCGGTTCGGCTGGTCTGCATAAGCTCTCCCAAGGTTGCTTCGCCTTGATCGGAAGCCGGCGAGTCATAAATAAGCTGGTTCCGCTGCTTATACTTTTGCTGATTCCGCAGCAATTCAATCGTATAAAAGCGAATCGTTCCCGCCAAATATTTGATAAAGCGGTATTCAAAAAAATACTTCCGAAAGGTCTCTTCCAACTGCTGCATGCAGGCGGCATCACCATTTATACAACCGACCAGCAGCTTAACATGTTTCTTATTTTCAAAGAATTGCTGAATGACACGGTCCTTAAAAAGCTTGTCATGGCTTTCTTTATACTTCTTAAAGGCTTCAAGCTCATTGTCCGACAAATAGATCTCCTTGTTTCCCATTCGATTGCAGCATCCTTTCTGTTTGTGTTTGTATTAAAAGTGAGATAAAGAGCTAAAAAAACAACCAAAATAAGAACACTTGTTCTTATTTTTATCAAAAAAAATATTGGCTTGGTAATTTAAATACTCTTTACTCGAAAACTCCCAGCTGATCTATGGTATTGACACTATCATTTTCAAACATTAGACTAGGTGTTGAGTATTAAAACTATCATTTCATTTTCCTTTATGCATGATGATAACAGTCTATCTGATGAAACTCATTTTATTGGGTATTTTAATTACCGTCAAGTATCTAAAATACCATTAAACGAAATCGGAGGGTATTTATAATGTCATTAGGAACGAGAGTCAAACAATTGCGAGTCGAACACGGATTAACGCAGCAGGAAGTCGCCTCCCATCTTGAAATGGGCCGATCTAATTTGGGGCATATCGAGAATGACCGCGTGACCCCAACGAGCGAGGATCTGCAAAAGCTGGCCGATATTCTACATACGACGACCGATTATTTGCTTGGACGCGGCGAAGCGGCCGCAGCTATTCCCGAATGGGCGACTTATAAGGATAAGCGCGATTTCAAAAAACTGCTGGAGGAAGACGGGGAAATTATGTTCGACGGCGTTCCGATGAGCAAGGATGACCGTCAACGCGTTATGGATGTGCTGACCGGGCTGTTCTGGGAAGCGAAACAAATGAACAAACACAAAAAAAAGACCGAGGCGGCAGGGCATGTTCCTGATGATGCCAAAGGGTAGGTGTTGCTATGGATAAATTGATTTTGAAGCTCATCCGGAAATTCAAGACCAATGACCCCTTTACCATCGCCGAGGGCATTGGCATTCACATCCGGTATGCTGATCTTGGCGAAGGAACGAGAGGCCTCTATTTCAAAAAGCTAAGGCGCCGCTTTATCGTCATTCACGATAAGCTTCCCGAGGATTGGTGCAGGTTCGTATGCGCCCATGAGCTTGGGCATGACCGGCTGCATCCGGGCTTTAACCGTTTTTGGCTGGATGAGCAATCCTTTTTCAATGCGGGAAAATACGAGCGTCAAGCGAATAAATTCGCCGTACGGCTGCTGGTATCGGGCGATACGCCCGCAGCCAGCGAGACCCTGGCGGAGCTGCTGATGCGCAACGGCGTGCCTGCGGAAATGCAAAAGTTTTATTACTGAAGCGGCAATCGTCGCATACGGACGACAAAGGCTCTGATTCGGCAGCTTAAACTGCGGAACCAGAGCCTTTTTTCAAAAAAATTAACCTTACTGCTAAATCGCCCAATTGCCGTTGCGGAAAATCGGCTCGCGCTTTCCGTCCTGCGTTACGCCGTCGATATTCATGTCCGGCGAGCCGATCATGAAGTCCTCATGGGTGAGGCTTCTATTCGCTCCATGAGCGAGAAGCTCCTCGGGCGACATCTTGGTGCCGCCTTTCAGGTTGACCGGATAAGCTTGGCCCAGCGCCAAATGGCAGGAGGCATTCTCATCGTAGAGCGTATTAAAAAACGTGACATTGGAGTTCGAGATCGGCGAGTCATGAGGCACTAGCGCGACTTCACCCAAATGTCTCGCCCCGTCATCCGTGTTCAATAAATGTGTCAAAGCCTCGTAGCCCTGCTCAGCCGAATGCTCGATTACTTTGCCATCCTTGAAGGTCAAGGAGAAGCCGTTGATGACCTGCCCGTTATAGTTAAGCGGCTTGGTGCTGCGAACCGTTCCGTTTACGCCATCCTTGTTCGGCATGGTGAATACTTCTTCCGTCGGCATATTCGGATTGAAGAAAATGCCTTTGGCATTCGCCTTGGAGCCGCCCAGCCAAATATGGCCTTCCGGCAGCTCAACGGTCAGGCTTGTGCCCGGCGCCTCATACTGAAGCTGCTTATAGCGTTTGTTATTGAGCACGTCAACCATTTGGAGCAGCTTTGCGTTATGCTCCTTCCAAGCCCCAATCGGATCCTCCAGCCCAATGCGGGTAGCATCGATAATCCGCTCCCACAGCTTCTGAACCGCATCCTCCGGCGAGGACTCAGGGAAAACCTTAGCTGCCCACCCCGGTGTCGCATACGAAAGAAGCGACCAGGCATTCGTGTGGTTCATAAGGGAGCTTCTATAGCCGCTAAGCGCAGTAGATGCTGCCTTAGAAGCTGCAGCCACCCGGTTCGGATCGACATCGTTAAGCAAGTCGGGGTTTGGCGAATAGATCGTAATAAAGGCAGCGCCCTGCTCCACGAAATCCTCCCAAGCCTTTGCGCGGAACATCGGATATTCGGAGAAAGCCTCATCCGGCGCTTTCTTGTATTTAATGAGGGACAGCTCTTCGTCGTTATACTCCACATGCACGTTTTTGGCGCCGGCTTCATAAGCCTTTGACGCAATAAGCCGTACTAGAGGAGCTGCGGTAATCGGAGCCATGACGACCACCGTCTGCCCTTGCTGTACATTGACGCCGACCTTAACGGCAAGCGCCGCGTATTTTTCCAAATGCTGCTGTGTTGGGTACATGTATGTAAAACCTCCTCCATCATGAATGAATAAGCGTCTTTTGCGTTAGCCTTATTCCATTATAGACCTCTCCTCCGCATTGCTCAAACGAAGCGGGATGGCCGGGCAAAAAAACAAACCTCCCTGAACGAGGGAGGTTTGTTTTGCTGTAAAACCAATTGTATTAATAAGGGCTCTCTATCTTCATAATATCCATAAAAGGAACCTTGGTTATGCTGCCCATATATTCCACGTGTACCTTCTTCGTTCTGGAATCGAGTGCGGTAATTACGCCTCTTATCCGTTCTTCCTCTGCCCAAACCGTGAGCAGCAGCTCAGTGCCTTCCTGCTTGGCCTCTACTAATCTTTCACCCAGCTCCTCCAGCTCAAACTCGTCTCTGGTGGGCCGCTTCGGTCCTTTTTTTGCCATCTGATTCCCTCCTGCTATGTATGGCAACCTGTATTTCCAATAAAAAAGGGCCCCTCCGCTCCGAGGAGACCCTGATTCTATCCATAAAAGTTACGCGTATTGCTCTATTATAGCATGCAGGCATTTGACTCTGTTAGCGGGAATAAGAGTAAACCGATTTCCGCATGCATTCGTTCGGTTATGCCTTTCTCCTAAAATAGGACCAGACCAACAGCAGCGCTGGCAGCAAAAGGCAAATGGTTGCGTCAAACAGTGACCAAACGGTTTTAATGATCTCATTATAGACCACGATATTAGGCGTGCTGATGACGGAGCCTACGAGTAACAGCATGGCTAGCGGTACTGTAAGCATGTTGCTTTCTTTTAATCCCAACAACTGTTCTATGCTTTTGGTCACGGCGTAAAAGATGAGCAGCGTTTTATAGTAAACCGTGATCACCCACATAAAAGTCAGAACGGCTTCCATCCGCTCCAAAAAGTTTCCTACCGTTATTTTCTGAGCGAGAATAAAGGTCGGATAATACTTGCTTTCCATTAAACTGGGACCGAGCACCAGCACGCATAATAGAACCGTCACGAATAAAATCAAACCTCCGATTCCGATCCCCGCCAGCAGCGGCTTCATCGTACGGGCGCTTCCCTTATAATGGGGCACCAGCATCAAAATGACGATCAGCTCCGAGAACGGTATCGTCACCGTGGCAAGCAAACCGCTCATAACCGGCTTGAGCCCGTCTGCCAGTACCGGCTGCAGATTGGCAATTTCGGCCTGCGGCAGCAAGAACACGACCATAAAAACAAATAGCAGCATAAAGATCGGAAACAACAGCTCGCTCATCCGGGCAAAAGCTTCTACTCCAAGCCGATAGGCAATGATAACGACTACGATAAACAAAATAAAAATAGCGTTATTCGGTGTCTCCGGCATTAATTGCGTCGTCATAAACTGGCTCATTTCACTCGTTAAGGTGATATGCAGATATATGAAATAGAAGATAAAGAGGATGCACACCACGCTGCCGGCCGCTTTTCCGAGAATATCCTGCACGAAGGCAATCAAACTAAGCCCCTTCATTCTTTTCGCAAGGAGCCCGTACATGACGCCCACGCCAAGTCCCAAAACAAGGCTGAACAGCATCGTAAGCCATGCATTCTGCTTGGAGGCTGCCGCGATAAGCGTCGGAATAATCAGAATGGAATCACCTATCGTGCATAAAATGACCAAGATCATGAATTGCCTGGAAGATAGTTGACCATTATCGCTTGCGATGCCTTTACCCACGGCTGCCCCTCCTTCTTCGTTCCTTGCCTGGCTTACGAAAATCTGCCAAAGACCGCTTTAAGCAGAAGAAACGGATTCGGAAGCTTGGCATTCAGCGTCATCGCCCCGTATAATCCGGCCCCAAGCAGCAGCAAGGCCATAAATACGAATATTTCCTTTTTTCTCTTCTTTTCAATCAGCTTCGGCAGCTCCCACCATGCCGCGCAGAAGGCAATTGCCAATACGCCAATAAAAGATGACATTCCCGCAGCCTCCCGTTAAATGCCTCTTACTTCATCGTTGTATTGCCTGTCGTTCCCGTTTTGCGGAGATGCACCTCAATATGATAGTGGAGCTTCAGCGCTGGGAAGCCTTCTTCATTCCAGCCCTGCTTCATTTTTTCCCACATATCCGGATGCTGCTTTCCAAGCGTGCTGCCAAACCCGAAAATATCGGATTTCAGCTTCTTGGCATGCTTAACGGAAGCATCCGCATTACTTTGCATCACGCCTTTGACCTGATGCTCAATCTGTTCAATCACACCCGGGTCGTTAAGGTTCACCTCTTTGCATCCCCGGTCGACTAGGTTCGCTTCCGTCTCAAAATAAATATGCGCTTCAGGCAGCCCATTGTTCATCTCCATCTTGATTCGGGAATCCGATGAGGTAATCTCAATCCCCATATATTTATTTTCGCTGCATTTAAGCTCCACTGAGGTGCTGTCCAGGTTATTCGTGATATCCGTATAACCCTTGCTCTCCTTTTCATTCAGCCAGCCGATGAGCTTATCTTTCTTGAACACCGCGAGTCCCGTATAGCGAAAGCGTCCAGGAGGCAAAAAGGTTTCGAGATTTTCCTTGGATTCAGCCTTTTTCTGGCTGCCGATAATTTGAATGCCGGTAAGCGCCAGCTCCTTGCCGTCTCCGGAGAGGGTGCTTAAAATTTGATCCATTGTAACCGAGACCGTCGGCGCCCACGATTTTTCCGAGGTTTCCAGCGATTTCAGCATGTTTTGGGTCGGCAGCTTCTCCAAGGGCGTATAAATTTTCAAAATATCCTCGGCCTTCGCCCCTTTTGCAACAACGACATTAAAATCCATTCGCGCCTCGTTATCCCGCAGCGTATTATCAAGAAAGTCGGCGATTCCGCGCCTTGCGAGCTTTTCTCCGATCACATAGATTTGCAAGTGACCGGCATATACTTTACGCGGCGCCTCGGCAGTCAAGGAACGTGCGGCTTCAAACATCGTTTTGCCTCTCCCTTGGTAGAGGGTGCTGGGAGGACGGTCTCCGCTTTGTTTCTGAGCAGAAATTTCGCTGGGATTAACGACCTGATAGGAGACCAGATATTCGCCATCCTCCCAATCAACGGCAATGCCTAACACGATTAGCAGCTCATTAAGCTCACGCCTGCTCCAGCAGCTTGTAAGCAGACACATACATAAGACGAGCAGCACTATTTTACGCAGCATCATGCTTAAGCTCCTTCCCGCATCCTTCTATCTCTTCCGCTGCCGATTCCGGTTGCCCTTCTGTGTGCTGCTCGGCCGTTTAAAAGAGAGCCAGCGCGGCAATCGGATCAGCGCATCCTGCTGCTCCGCTGCGATAAACGGGCTGAGCGGCGCCATATAAGGCTCGCCAAAGGAGCGCAGAGAACATAGATGCAGCAGCAGCGTAAAAAAACCCATAATGATGCCGAACAAGCCAAAGCTGGCCGCGAGTCCCATGAATGCAAAGCGCAGCATACGAACGGGAATCGACATGCTGTATGCCGGTACCGTAAATGTCGATATCGCCGTAACCGATACAACAATAACCATCGCAGCGGACACAATCCCTGCCTCAACCGCCGCTTGACCGATGACGAGCGTGCCGACGACCGATACGGCCTGCCCGATCGCGCGGGGCATGCGAAGCCCCGCCTCCCTTAAAATCTCAAACGTAATTTCCATCGCTACCGCCTCGATAAAAGCCGGGAACGGAACGCCTTCCCGCTGCGCGGCGAGACTGATGAGCAAGGAGGTAGGCAGCATGTCCCTGTGGAAGGTTGTAATCGCAATGTACAAAGAGGGCAGCAGCAGCGAGATAAATCCGCTTACGAAGCGCAGTAACCGTAGAAGGCTCGAATAGAGGGCGCGCTGGTAATAATCCTCGGAAGATTGCACAAAGCTGACGAATTGGGTCGGCACAAGCAGGACGTTCGGCGTACCATCCACCAGAATGGCAACCTTGCCTTCCAGCAGCTGCGCGGCTACGCTGTCGGGCAGCTCCGTGTTAAAAACCGTAGGGAATATCGAATATTTGGAGTCCTCGATTTGTTCCTCGATATATCCTCCTTCCAGCACGCCGTCGATATCGATGGCTTTCAAGCGCGAACGCGCTTCATCGATAACAGAGGGTTTGGCGATGCCGTTCAAATACATCATCGTCACATTTGTTTTTGTAATGCTGCCGATCGTAATCGTCTCCAGCCAGAGCCGGGGATCCTTGATTTTGCGCCGTACGAGCGAGGTGTTTATCCGCAAGGTTTCCGTAAAGCTCTCCCGAGGTCCGCGAATGGAGGTCTGGTTCGTCGATTCGGTAACCTCGCGTCCCTTCCACTGGCGGATATCGGCCCGGTAAGCATGGTCGCTGCCGGCCAGAAAGATGATAGCTTCACCGGATAACATGAATTGATAAAGCTCGCCTGTATCTGAGACGACATGGATCGAACCAATGCCCGATAATAGATTTTCGGCAAGGGTTCTCCGTTCGGCCTCATGCTTGTCCCGGTCTGCCTCGATATGCGGCAAGGATCGATTAAGCACATCAAATATATACGTATTAATAATAGCCGCATCGGACATGCCGTCAATATATGCAATCGCAGCCGCTGGTTCGGTATATCGGTCACTCGTTATTTCACGGATGACGACATCGTCGCTGCCGCCCAGATCCCGCAAAATCATTTCGATATTTTCATGAATATCAGCCGCCAGCGGCACTCCGTCATACTCCTGTTGCCGTTTGTCATCGATTGGTTCCTGAATAGGCTTAGTCATGGGCTATCGTCTCCGGTTCCGTTGTCTCTTCCCATTATGACCATCGCGTAACGCGGTTAAACACAACCACCGGAAGGCGGGAACAGCAAAAAGCCCTCTGCGCAGCTTGCTTTGCAGAGGGCTTTTTCTTCATTTATTTCAGCTTGACGCCAAGGGTCAAAATCTCGCATGGCCCTACCGGCACTTGATAGAATGATTGGCCTTGACCGGCAAGAAGTTCGCCTGACTGTTCAAGTACATCGCTTTTATAAGCATAACCCAAATCTGGAGCAGCTTCGCCTGCCGTGAGCTTAAGCTCCGTCACAGCCGGCTTCATATTATACCATCTCAGCATCAAATCGCCGGATTGCTCGTTAACCTTTAACGAAGAGAAGGCTAGACTGCTTCCTTCCCAATCAAACGCGGAAACAGTTGAAGCAAATGTTCCTTCGTGCACGCCCGTCTGACTGACCGTCCACGGCACTTGGAACTGATAAGCCGCCGCATAGGAGCCTGATGCCGTACCGTCGCCGTTATGAGGGATGATGCTGAGGCTGAAGCTTTGCTCGCCTAGACATTGCGCTTCCGGCGTCGGGAACACGCCCCAGTCGCCAAGCTCTGCCACGGAACGCAGCAGCGTAATCGCTATGGTATTGCGTCCATCACGCAGTACCTCGTATTCATGCAAGCCTAGATTAGCAACCGTAAGGCCAGCAAGCTCGCCGCTTACGTCGACGAACGCCTGCTGATGCTGCGCATTGCTTGGATTAACCCATTCGGCAGCCGGCTCGTTATCGCGCTTTGCAATCTCGAAGATCGAATCCGCATGGTGGACGGCTGTCGCAAGATCCGTCGGGAACAAGACCCGAACCCGGTGATCTTTCGCTTGGTTATTAAACGAGGATTTCCACTCTACGGCTTGGCCGCTGCGGGTCAGTGCGATTTCCGTACGGATCGTCAACGGAACCGTATGCGCCGTTCGCTGCGATTTCCGGTTAGGGAAATAAACCGCTTCGCGCTTCTCGATCTCGAATTGCTCATCGGCCGAAGCTGGCACCGCCCACTCCTGCACGATTTCGATTGCAGCCCGGTATTCGGTGTTTTCCGTAAGGCGAATGCTCGCTGACAGCCCTTTCGTTGTCCATGTTTGTTCGCCATCTGGCTGCTTGTACATGTATTCGTTGCCGATATCGCCCGTATTCTCGTAGACGCCGAGTCCGCGATACATTTGTCCGCTGCGTTTATCGGTTAGATTAAACGATCCGTCGTTTTCGACATCGATCCGAAGCCATTCGTTCTCTAGCGCATGCGTTCCCGCTGCTAATGATGCGGAAGGCTGCCCGGCCGGCTCAGCTTCCCGAACCCAAGCGTATGCAGCCAGACCAAGCGCAGGCACTTCCGCCGCTTCGAACGTTAAGCGTACTCTGCGGCTCATATAAGGCTGGCGGAATTTATCATCCGGCAGGTCATAGCCGAACTGAAGGCCCAAATCGACGACCGTGTGGGCAATTGCCGCGCCGTCACGATTCACGAGCGATCTGCCTGCGATGTCGATGGCATACATTTTCTGATTCATTTCATCTAACGGTACGCCGTCACGGAAATAGATGCGGGCGACATCGAGCTCGACCGCTACGACGCCGCTGCGCTTCCAGCCTGTCGTATTAAATACCACCAGCGGGAGCGCATCCTCTCCATATTGCCCGAATACCGAAGTATCTACGCTGTCCGCGATCGTTTTTTTGCTGTCATCGATAATCGCTTCCGCAATATGACGGCTTTTATCAAAGCGGGTGACCATCTCGCGGTGTACCTCATCCACGCTGCAGCCGCAAATGCTGTCATGCGGATGGTTTTGCATGAGCGTTTTCCATGCATACGTAAACAAATGATGCGGGTATTCCTGCCCAAGCGAATAAGCAAGCGTCGCAAGCGGCTCCGCAACCTTCTCGAGCATCGCTTGGCCCAGCTGGTTCATTTGCTTCAAATAAACGCGGGCAGACGCCGTGTTCACGAGCGTTGACCAGCCGTCCGTCCGCTGGCTGCGAAGCTCGCCTTTTACAACGGACAGCTCGCGGGTAAGCGAAGCATTGACCGATGCTAAGTAATCTTGGAAATTGGAGTGGATAAACTCGGTATCGGGAAAAAGCTCTCTTGCCGCAGCAAGCGCAGCCGACAAATCCTGCTGGATCGGCTGGTGATCGCAGCCGTTCATGAACAGAAGCTGGTCCGTAGCCGCATATTTCTCGGCTTCCGCAAGCTTGCGCTCCCAGTATTCCTTGGCGCTTGCTTCATCAACCGGCACCTCCATGCCGTTGCAGTACCAGTTCGCGAACAGAACGCCAAGCACGCGGGAGCCGTCGGGCCCTTCCCAGATCAGCTCGGAGAAAGAGGATTCATAATCGGAATCCGCGACGGTGTTATTGAAGCCGGTAGGCTTCACGCCTCTGCCGAAAACGGCGTTATCGATGCCGGCTTGCCGCAAAATTTGCGGCGCTTGGCCAATATTACCGAACGTATCCGGGAAATAGCCGACCTTCGCAATCGTTCCGTAGCGGCTTGCATCCTGATGGCCGATTTGCAAATTGCGAAGATTCGCTTCGCTGCTCGTAAGAAAAGCATCCTGCAAAATATACCAAGGGCCAATCGGAATCCGCCCTTCTTTAATATAGCGCTCAAGCCGTTCCCGGTTTTCCGGACGGACCTGCAGGTAGTCTTCCAAAATAATCGTCTGACCGTCCAAATAGAAGCTTTTGAAGTTTGGATCGGTATCCAGCGTGTGAAGCAGCGTATCCATTAGCTTCACAAGCAGGACATGATGTTTCTCATATGGCAAATACCATTCCCGGTCCCAATGGGTATGCGAGATGATATGGGCTGTTCTTTTATGGGTCATAGTTGAACACCTCTTCTTGTTAATCGTCGTTAGCTGACATGAGCGTTATGCTTACCTGATCAGGACGGTAGACAGACAGCAGCCGGCCTTTGTTATCAGCGGCGAATAGAACGGAACGCTCCTTCTCCAGCACGAACGCATACCGAACGCCTGTCACAGGATCTTTTACCTCAATCTCGACATCCAAGCTGAACTCGGAAACGAAGGTGAATAATGCGCCGTCCTCGAAGCTCAGCTTGCGTCCGTATACGCCTGGAAAATGTCCGCCCTTGATCCAATGCAGCTCCTCGGAGCAGCCCGATGATTCGAGTGCATAACGATAGACGGCGGAGATTGGCTCGATACGGTCATTAAGCTCCAGAGGCAGCGGACACCAAAGGATTCGCCCTTTGCCGTGCGGCAGCTCCACGAGCTGCTCGGCATGGGTTTCCGCATCTGCAATCCTTGTTTCCTTCGATACCTGCGCAATTAGGCGGCTCACGTAAGAAACAGGCATCAAACGATTGCCGAAGCTGAGCAGCTCCTCGCGCCGCACGTTGGCAAGCTCCCTTGCGCCAAACAATTCCGAATGACGTTCGACCGGTCTCCAATAGGCATCCAGACCCGTTGGGCCCGTAAACAGGAGCGTTGCTCCTGTACGCTCAATGAAGCGGAGCAGCTGATCCATTGCCGCATCATCTACATTATGGGCGCTAGGTACAATAACCAGCTTTACCGGGCTTGCATCCAGCTCATCCAGATGGTATTCGCTGACGCCGCGGAATGGCTTATTCAGTTCATAAGCAAGAACGCGGGTAGCTTTGGTTGTCGCATCAAAGGCCAGCTTGCGGTTGGAGAAATCATTCGAATAAGGGAATACGACCGCCGTATCCTCCAGCTCCCGTCCGCTGAACAGGTCCCTGATCTCTGCCATGAAGCGTCCGAAATCATACGATACGTCTGCCTCCGGCTTCTCGGTTCCGTCCGCGCGCAGCGCGCCGATATGCGATTCATTCGCATTGTCCATATAGAAATTCGTATTCCATATCCACTGGACCGCGCCTGCTCCGCCCGTCGCGAAAGCATACGCGTATTTGCGCTCCAGCATGCTGCGAAGCTCTTCCTCCGAGCGCTTCGCGCGTCCTTCCGGCGTCTCGACGTACATAATCCCGGTTTCCTGCACGAGATTAGGCTTATTGGCCGTCTTGGCGAAGATACTGTCCCATACGAGCTGATCGTTCAGCCACCAGGAATGCACGGTCGTATAGTCGACAGCCTCGCCGTAGAAAAACGGGGAAGGCCTCTGCGCGCCGAGGGCTTCATCCTGCCCAACCGTAACCATATGGTCCGGGCATTCCTCTTTTATCGTTTCATACAGCTGCTTGGCCCAGCGGTTATGCATATCCATGGAAAACAGCACATAATCCAGCCAGCGCGTTCCCTTCTTGCCCTGGTGCATATCCTGAACGTCGAAGTTGATTTCCTCCGGCTCGGGCGGCAAAGCGGATTCAAAGCTTGGCAGTTGCTCCGGCGTCATATTCCATAGCTTTTGCAGCCGTTCCACCGAACCATGGCGCTCCTGCAGCCAAGCCGCATAGGCCGCCTTCTCAAAGGAATCGCGAGCGGACCTTGGGCCGTCGGAAAAAATCCGGGGCGGATCGAACATGGACGGCTCATTGATTAAATCCCAGTCCACATGCTTGGACTGCGTATGGCGCGAAATAATGGACCGGATAAAACGCTTCTGCGCCTCGACGCTCCGCGGATCGAGATAAGGATTTTCGCCTTCCCAGGTTTCCGGGGTGAACGAGAAAAACGTAAAGGTGACCTGCAGGTCATGACGTTTAGCGGTTAGCAGAAACGCGTCAATCGAGCGAAGCGCCTCCTCGGAAGCATGACCGTCCACCTGCATGATATTCCGGTAAGCCGTCCAAATGCCGGTTCTAATCCAATTGATGCCCGCTTTGCGCATTTGAGCCATATCGCGGTCCCATACGGAGGCATTCGGCAAAAACAAAAACTTGCGGGCAACGTCCGAGGTCATATACGTCATGCCGACAACCGGCATCGGCCGGCCGTCCTTCACGAAATAATCACGCCCGCAGGTTACCGGGCTGCCCTCCCCGAGCAGCTCGGAATCAAAGCCCCAGAAGCCTTGGCGCAGGATGCGTACTTCCCCCGTAGACGACTCGGCTCTGCATTGCACCTCGTAATAACCGCGCTCCACCGTCAGGGCGATAGGTATGCGGCAAATCAGCTGCTTAAAGGTTGCTTCTTCTTGCAGACTGCTTGTCCAGCGCTGTTCCGGCTTGCTGCTATGCTCGGCCGTTATAGTAAAGCTCCAACTGACCGCAGGCGCGGGCTTAGCGGCAGAGCGGCTAAGCTGCTGCATCTGCAGCGTCAGCATTGCCCGCTCGCCCGGCTCAAAGGAAGCATAGTTCGGCTTCAGCCAGAGCTCGGTTACGCCTGCCGCGCAGAATGATGCCCAGCGGCTAAGCTCGCCGGCGCCGCCCGCTTGCCAGAACGCTTCCGTTAACGGCTGGTTGATGAACAGCCAGCGCGCTCCCGCAAACCTGCCCTTCGTGTTTTCCCACAGCACGACAGGTGCAGCAACCTCTCTTCCTTCGGAGGAAATCCCCTTCAGAAGCGGATACAGCTGCGCGTCCATCGGGCCTGCCGAGCCCATTTGATGAGGCAGGTCGCTGCTTTTCGTCACATGGGGCACCATATTCCAGGTGCCGGCAACCTCAAACATCGATTCCTTGCCTTGCAGCAGCGGAATGTCCGCGAAAGCAGACAACGTCTTGATCGGTGCCTCGCTTACGGGCAGGATTTCATGGATATGAAGCTCGCGGTGGTAGGCGGTTTGCTCTCCTTCCGCCTCCCACGCTCCTGCTTCATTCCTTAGAACCGGGCGCTTAAACGGTGCTCCGCCAATACTGACCAAGCCACCGCCGCGCTTTAGAAAAGCAAGGATTTCGCCCCACGCTTCTTTTGGAAAATAGGGCGCATGCAGATTGACGAAGCTGCCGCCCTCCGCTGCTTGAAGCGCCTTTCCTAATCCGGCCGCGCGTACGACGCTGCCTAATTGAAGCAGCTGTCCTTCCGTGTCGGTATTTAGGTGAGCAGCCAGAGGAAAAGAAGGATCATAAAAAATGATGGTGTTCATGCTCATAGCAGGTCTTCCTTCATCGCCTTGTAAACCAGCTGCGCGAAGAGGCTGTTTGACCATGCGAACCATTTGCGCGTGAATACGGATGGATCATCCGCATGGAAGCCCTCATGCATATAACCGGTATCCCCGTCGGTCGCCTCCAGCATCGCAATCAAAGCCAGCTTCTCTTCGCTGCTGACAGCGGTAATGCCCTGCATCGACAAAGCCATATGCCAAATGTAGCCTGGCGGCGTATGCGGGCTGCCGATTCCCTTGGCTGCCGTTCCTTCGTAATAGAACGGATTATGCTTGCTAAGCGCAAATTTTCTCGTGTTCCGATAAATCGGATCATCAGCAGTCGTATAACCGAGATAAGGAATCGACATCAAGCCCGGCGTACCTGCATCATCCATGAGGCAATAATTGCCGAAGCCGTCCGTCTCATAAGCATATATCGGCCCGAATTCCGGATGCTGGTAAATGCCGTACAGCTGAATACCATGGTCGACGTCGTCTTCAAGCTTCTTCAGCTCCTTAACGAAGTCCATGTCGCGGAACACCCATTCCGCGATTTCTCTCATTTGGCGCAGCGCAACCACGGCGAACATATTGTCCGGCACGTTGTAATGGAAATCGCAAGCGTCATCGCTCGAACGGAAGCCTGACCAGATCATGCCTGTGTAGTTAACGGGCATACCCAGGCCGCTATTGCGCAGCGAATCCGTCGGAATGCCGTTATCCCGGACAAAACGGTACGGGGACAGCTCAAAGTGGCGCTGCTCCGTCTTCCATAGCTCTACGATGCGGCGCATCGCCGCCTTGAAGCCGGAATCGAAAATATCCGTCAGCTCGGTTTCTTTCCAGTAAGCATGCGCAAGGCGGATAGAGAAGCAAATCGAGTCCAGCTCGAACTTGCGCTCCCAAACCCATGGCGACATTTCCGTCTCATCGGTCGTGTTCCAGTGCCAGTCATTGGCCGTTTCATTAAAGGCATTCGCGTAAGGATCGATTAGAATGGACGACATATGCCGTTTGATCAATCCGCCGATGATACGCTGCAGATCCTTGTCATCCTTAGTAAATGGGACGTAATGAATGACCTGCTCAACGGAATCGCGCAGCCACATCGCGGGAATATCGCCTGTAATGACGAAGGTTGTGCCGTCGTCCATCAGCTTGGTCGTCGTTTCAAGCGTATTCGGAAAACAGTTTTTGAATAATTGCAGCAGCTTCGGGCGATGCGCAAGCTTCTGCTCGGCTTCCTTCAGCACCTCTTGAACCGCCTGCGGCAGCGTCAGCTCCGGCATCGGGATTTTCGGTAATCGGAATTGTTCCATGTTCGGTATGCTCCTTTAGAAAAGAATCTTCGTTATTCCTTAACGGCGCCAACCGTTAAGCCTTGAATGAAATACCGTTGGAAGAACGGATAGGCGAATACGATCGGGCCGGTTGCGAGTACCACCATTGCCATACGGGACGTATCCTGCGGCATCGATTGCAGTACGCCCATGCTGAGCGACGCATTTTGAGAATTTTGCATAATAAACTGCATACTATTTTCAATCCGCATCAGCATCGACTGAAGCGGCACTAAATTCGGCGTATTAATGTAAAGCAGCGCATTGAACCAATCGTTCCAATAGCCGAGCGTGCTGAACAAACCAATTGTTGCGAGACCGGGCAGCGACAAAGGCAGCACCAGCTTGAAGAAAATCCCAAACTCGCCCGCGCCGTCGATCTTGCCCGATTCGATAATCGCATCCGGCACCATGGTCGAGAAAAACGTGCGAAGAATCATAATATAAAAGGCGTTGACCGCCAGAGGCAGAATGAGTGCCCATATCGAATCTTTAAGTCCTAGCAGTTGCGTAACGATAATGTAAGTCGGGACGAGCCCGCCGTTGAATAACATCGTGAAAAAGGCGAAAAAGGCGAAAAAATTACGGTATTTAAAGCTGTGGCGCGATATCGCGTAAGCAAAAAGCGCGGTAAACACGACACCGATCGCCGTTCCGATAACAGTTACCGCAATCGTTATCCCATAGGAGCGAAGGAGCTGGTCCCCAGCTTTGAATAAATAGGTATAAGCATCGAAGCTCCATTTTTCCGGAAACAGCTGATATCCGTTTTTGGCTAAGGTTGCTTCATCTGTAAACGAAATAACGGTGACGAACAAAAAAGGAAATACGCATAATAAAGCAAAAATACCGGCTACCGAATGGAAAGCGAGATTCCAAACGGGTGTCAATCTATGAAAATCGCGGCCTTTCGTCGTTTGAGCGGACACAACGGTTTTCCTCCCTTCGCGATGCCTGCCATGGGGCCGTTTGGCCGTCATGACTAGAACAAAGCATTGTCTTTATTGAATTTACGTACGATACCATTCGATGTAATGACAAGAACGAAGCCGATAAGCGACTGATACAATCCTGCTGCCGTGCTCATACCGATTTCGCCGGTCGATTTCAGACCGCGGTACACATAGGTGTCGATAACGTTCGTTACGCTGTATAAGGTTCCGGAATCCCGCGGTACCTGGTAGAACAGCCCGAAATCCGCATAAAAGATTTTACCGATCGCAAGCAGCGTCAATATCGTAATAAGCGGCGTCAGCATCGGAATCGTGATGTTGCGGATTTGCTGCCATTTGTTAGCGCCATCGATCATTGCCGCTTCATAAAGCGATTTGTCGATCCCCATGATCGCTGCCAAATAGATTACGCTGTTGTAGCCAACCGATTTCCAGAGAAACACGACCACGATAATAATCGGCCAATAAGTCGGATCCGAATACCAATTCACCGGATCGATCCCAAACCAGCCCGCGATTTGGTTCACGACGCCCCGA
This sequence comes from Pristimantibacillus sp. PTI5, assembly GCF_048572955.1. Classification (GTDB taxonomy): domain Bacteria; phylum Bacillota; class Bacilli; order Paenibacillales; family Paenibacillaceae; genus Pristimantibacillus. Next base: position 4,405,871 of record NZ_CP183886.1, on the reverse strand, counting down.
TCCATGCTAAGGAAGCTGAATACGAAGTAGCCGACGATAACCCAAGATAGGAAATAAGGAAGAAACATGCCGGTCTGATAAACCTTTGCCAGCTTCTTATTCGTAATTTCTGCCAGCATGATCGCCATCGCAACCGCGATGACCAGCCCCAGCACGATAAAAAAGATGTTGTAGAGCACGGTATTCCGGGTGATGATATATGCGTCATTCGTGCTGAACAAAAATTTAAAGTTTTGCAGGCCGACCCATTTGCTCTCGATAATGCTGGCCAAAAATCCATCCCTGCTGTAGCGGTATTCCTTAAACGCGATTACCATGCCGGCCATCGGCAGGTAGGAGAAGAAGATGAACCAGAGTGTCGCTGGCAGTACCATAATCAGCATCGCTTTGTTTTTGTTAATATCTTTGAAAAATCGCCCAAAGGCTCCCACGTGATCACCTCTCTGCTGTCAATTTAATGAGAGAAGGTATGAATCGAATGCCAAGCATCCGCCTCATACCTTCCTGCTTGTTTACTTGTTCGCGGCTCTCCACTCATCAAGCTGGCGCTGTGCTTCAGCCATAATTTTATCAAGACCGGCTGCTTTGAATTTCTCGTTCGCGCGGGCAAGGTAAGTTTCCGGATCAACCGTACCTGTCATAAGCGCTGCCCAGTACTCTTCTTTCACGTTGTTTACGGAAGCGATTTCCGTCGTTACCTTCGACGTATCGAAGTTGAAGCCAAGAAGCGGCGCTTCTGTTCCTGCATCGTTAAACTTCTTGAACTCTTCCCACTTGTTGGTCGGGTCTGTCGTGTTCAAATACGTAAGCATAACGTTACCTAGCGAGAAGGTAGGCATATCATAGTTTTTCGACTCATCCAGGTTTTCCATTACATTGTCGCTTGCTTTCTTGTAGTGAACGCCTTCGATTCCCGAATCAACCATGTTGCGAAGCACTGGATCTGTGTTCAACAGGTTCAAGAATTCCATTGCTTTCTCCGGATATTTCGAGTTAGCGGAGATCGCCTGCATGGAGCCCATTACGGACCAGTTATAAATAAGCGCGTCGCTTGCCGGCGTGGATACGACAGGATAGCCGTAGCTTGCCGACCAAAGATTATCTGCGAACGGCTGGGATGTCGCACGGTCAGCGAACCATTTCCCTGTCGTTTGAACGTCAGTCATGGAATCCATCGTAGCGGCTTCCGTCGGAATGTAGCCTGCTTTGTAGTATTTGTGCATCGTATTCAAAATTTGTTTCATTTCCGGCGTATCCAGCACATTGACGACTTTGTAATCCGTCGTATCAAGGGATACCGCCATTGGAAGCTTCTCTATGATGTAGTCGTAAGGCACGTAAGGCATTTGGTTTTTATCTACGGCAAACGGATAAACATCCGGCTCGTTTTCTTTAATCGTTTTCAGAAGCGGCTCCAAGCTTTCAAGCGTGTACACCTTCGAGATATCCAGCTTGTATTTATCGACAAACTGCTTATTGAAGCGCCATACCTCTTGCGCTGGCAGCTCTTTGTTAGCCGGGATGCCATAGTTATGGCCGTCGATCTTAGAACCTTCCAGGAATGCCGGATCAAGCGTATCAATAATGCCTTGTCCATGCTCTTTCAGCAAGTCATCGACTTGCATGAATGCGCCCTTCCTAGCGTTCTGTACGTAGTCGAATGCCCATGAAGCCGTAAACATAATGTCTACCGCTTCGCCGGAAGCGGTCATGACCTGCAGCTTTTGCGAGTAATCGCCCCAGTCGATCATGTTCATTTTTACGGTTACGCCGATTTTTTCGGCTGTATATTTACTTACTTCCGCCATGACTTTGTCCACGTCTTTTTGCGGCGTACCGATCGTGTACCAGATCAGTTCAACCGGTTTCTCGGCAGTACCTTCCGGGCTTTCATTTTTGCTGCCTCCGCAGGCGCTTAGCACGATTGACATAACCAGCAGCAGCGAAAGCGCTAGCGTAAAGCTGTTTTTCTTTCTACTCATTGTTTAAATCCTCCCCGTTTTGTGTTTCCAAGCAGAATCCGATCGCGTAAGCATACGCTTTCTTTATTGCTTGCCCCTCGATGACAGCGTTTTTAGGGCTAACTTAAAAATAACGGATGTAACGATTTTCAAATAGAGAACAAATTAAAGGTATGCTGTACAAATTAAAGAAAAAAGGACAGCTCCGTGTTGCATTAGAGCAGTCCTTTGTAATCAGTCGGCGAAATACCAACGTATTTCTTGAATTGCTTATAGAAATATCCCGTCTCCCAATAGCCGACCTGCATCGCGATTTCCTGCACCTTTAGCTGCGTTTCCTTTAACATTTCTTTCGCTTTATTGATGCGGTATTTGTTGATGTACTCGGTAAACGTCTCATTCGTTTCCTTCTGGAACAATTGGCCGAGATAAACAGGATGAATATTATATTGCTGGCTAAGCGATTTGAGAGAAAGCGCCTGCGCGTAATTTTCATGCACATAATTCAGCAGCTGCTGGATAATCGGACTTTTCACGTCGCGCATCAGCGAGTCAACGGTCAAGGTCGCCGCCTCTTTGACGACCGCTGCTAAGCCTTCGATCGTTTCCGCCTGCATGATTTGCGCAAAGCCGGCTTTATAAAGCTCCGGCTGATCCGCCTGCTTAATTTCTTTGAGCTCCATCTTGAACCTGATCATGAGCTCGATCGCCATGCTTTGAATATAAGCAGGCGTCGCTCCCTCAAGCATTTGGCAGCGCTCAAATTCAGCATCGATCGCCGTATGAAGCTGCTCCAGATCCTTTGCCTTAATCAGCTTGGAATAAGCGGACCAATCCAGCGGCTGGGCAGCCGCGTATTCCATCCCGTTTTTCTCGGAAAGCATGCCGTAGTCGAGTATAGCCGGTTCATCCAGCAGCAAAAAATATTCCTGCGCCTTCTTGGCGTGGGCATAGCTGCGCGGCGCTCCTTCCCCGTTCTCCTGCACGCTTCCGATCGTAATGCGCAACGGGCTGGGCTCAAGCCGTTTTTGCATATTTTCAAGCACGCTCATGGCTTTATCTTTCCCTTTAACCGGATCCTCTATCATAAATACGATAACGAGATCGCCGTCAATATCGACAAAGGGCAGCATCGAAGAATCCTGCACGGCCAGCCTTTGAGCCGCTTCGTAGGATGGCTCGAACTGGCTTTCCGTCCGGAGCACCGCAGTAACGAGATACGGCGCATCAAGCCGAATGTCCAGCATATCCATACGCTCGGTCAGCTCATTCGGCGCAATGCGTCCGGTTAACCAGCGGTATAATATATTATCCCTAAGAATCCGGATATCATAATCGCTAAATAACCGGTCCGGCCTGATCGTGTTCAGCTTGTCGATAGTATTGGCCAGTGTCTCCTGTAGTTCGTCAATGTTAATTGGCTTCAACAAATAATTTTCAACGCCAAGCTTGAGACCGGATTTAATATAATCAAAATCGTTAAAGCCGCTTAAAATAATAACCTTGAGATCCGGCCGGAATTCCCTTGCTTCGCGAATCAGGGTTAAACCGTCCATAATCGGCATGGAGATGTCTGTCAGCAATATATCCGGCGCTGATTCCTTAAGCGCTTCAAGCGCATCCTGCCCATTTTCCGCTGAGCCGACGATTTCAAGTCCAAACGCCGACCAATCGATAATATCGTACAAGCCCTCGATAATGAACGGCTCGTCATCTACCAAAAACACTCTATACATGCTGTACTTCCTCCGTAACTGGAAACTCAAGCGTAACAATGGTCCCGACGCCTGGCGTGCTCGTTATTTCGATTCCATAGTCCATACCGTAGAGCAGCTTTAAGCGCTCATGCACGCTGCGCAGGCCGAAGGATTCCCCGGCCTCCTCCGGGGAGTCCATCGCAAGGCGAATCGATTCCAGCCGTTCCGGCTCAATGCCGCTGCCATTATCCTCCACCTGAATCTGAACCCGATCCTCAGTCTGCCAAACATTGATCCGGATCCGGTTATCCGATCTGCGGGGTTCCAGGCCGTGCACGACGTAATTTTCAATAATCGGCTGCAGCGCCATCCGCATAATCCTCCGGCCTGCCAAGCTTTCATCGCATATAATTTCATAAGACAGCTTGTCCTTGTACCGGATGCGGAACAGCTCTAAGTAAAGACGCGAGGTCTCAAGCTCATCCTTCAACGTATTTTCCCCTTTGGGCTGCACGAAGCTTTTGAACAGGACGGACAGGCTGTAAATCATCTCGCCTACGTCCTTTGCCCCCTGCGAAACGGCCCGCATGCGGATTACTTCCAGCGTATTGTAGAGAAAGTGAGGATTCACCCTGGCTTGCAGCGCTGCCAGCTCCGTATGCTTCTGCTTGATTTCCGCTTTGTAGACACGGTCAATGTGGCGGGTCAGCTCGTCCAGCATATCGTTAAAGCTTCTGGAAATTTGTCCGAGCTCATCCTCCTTCTCGTCTTGGATGCGCGCCGACAAATCGCCGCTCTCGACCTTCCGCATGAACCGGATGATTTTATTGGTGCGTTTCGCAAAATTTATGACAACCAAAATCGGAACCAGCAGCACCGTCACGATACAGATCGCGCTGATTAAAATGACCGTGCGCTTCAGCCCCTGATAGGCTTCGGCAACCTCGGCTTTCGGGGCAATGCCAATCACCATATAGCCTGCTTGGCTTTGCGTTAACGTCGTTACGTAGGACTCCTGCTCAAGCATCGCGGTATCGTAGAGGGAATCTATTTTGTCCGCGTAGGGGTAACGGGCGCCGTAATAACGGTCAGAAGAGTCGAACAGCACTTCGCCTGCCGGCCCTAACACAAGAATATAGCCTTTTAATTGGTTCTTATAGCTCTCCAGCGTTTTTTGGATACGCTCCGCATTAAAATAAACGAGCAGCTGCCCTAAATTTTTAAACGTATTCTTGTCCGTTATCGGCACGCGCATGGCATAAAGCTTAGGCTCATGCTGATCAATCGCGCTGCGAACCCATGCGTTCGGCACCGATACCGCCGTATTCTCGAGCGCCATCGCATCAGGAATATAAGAGCGGGAGGCGTTGGTTGATATTAATTTCGATACATGGCCCTGCTTATACGCAAATAGAAACTGCTTTTCCGAGCTGTACAGCATTAAATTCGCGATATCGGCATCGCTGTCCAGCTTGTTATCAAAATATTCCAAGCCCTTCGGCATATCGATATCCGCCTCATTGGCATATTGATCCAACTGATATTTCATATAGTCCTCAAAGGGATGCTGCAGGAAATAAGCGAGATGAAGCGATAACGATTCATTCCGATACACATCCAGCATGATCGACTGCACCGATTCATATTTGCGGGTCATGTAGCTGTTCACGCTGTCCATCGCTTTTTTCTGGTTTTCGAGCTCATTGCGGACAATGGATTCCGACATCACATTGAACATAAAATACGAAAACGTGACGATCGTTACCGTGGTAATGAGCGCGAACAGCAAAATCATTTTCATGAAAAGGTTATTTTTTACATAGTTGTCGTACAAGCTTTTAGCTTTCAAAATAAGCTCCTTTCCCGTGTCTGCCTGATGCCCTCGAAAAAAAACACGATATGCGTTACAACGTTTAATATACTTTACTATGATTTACTGACACAAGTAAGCCTTTCTCAGAGCCCTTTCGATTCGGGCATTAGGCGGGGCATGACGCCGCGGTTGAATGATGCTGCTGCAGGGGCGTATAATGGAAAGGTGAGGAAAATCGCAGGATGGGAGATGAGAGTATGCCGCTTGGCAAAATGCTGCGCAATATTTCTGTCGGTCTTATCGTCGGTATTCTTGCAATTGGATTACTTCCGTTTCTGGTCATATTCAACATGGCTGAAATGCTCAATCTGGTTGAACTCGAAGCCTCGCCTTTATTTATGATTCTTGGACGTTTCATCGGACGTACGCCGCTTAAAGCCAAAAGGAACAAAGCGCAGCAGCAGGATCTCGATCAATAACACGCTGCATCAGCCAGTTTAACCTTTAAACGGAGGCCGGAGCAGCAGACATCATGCTTAAGATGTCTGCCGCCCTGGCCTTTCTTTCTCGCTTATCCAAGCTTTATATAGTAAAATAGGGCGATGCAACACTATACGATTATGAGGTGCTGGAATGTCCATTAGCTTTACTACTTCGATCATCAGCCGGTTGAAAAGAGAAATCGCCGACCTTCAAAAACAAAGCGTTAACGATAAGAGCAAAAAAGAAAAAGCGGCCGCAAAAATAAAGCAGCTGCAAAAGAGCAGCAAGCTAAGCTCTTCCCCCAGCGATCTGAGCAGCAAAATGACGCAGATCACGAAGCTAACCGACGAAGTCGCGAGAATCGATGTTTCGCAGGCGGCTTTGGCTAAACAGCTTGCGGCTAAGAATGCCGAGCTGCGGCAGCAGCTGGCCAAGGAACAGCAAAAGGAAACTAAAGAATAGCAGAAAAAGGCCTATCACACGCTCGTATGAGCAAGCGATAGGTCTTTTGTTTAATTTAGAAAACCCTCCAAAGCGATTGTCGGTTTGCCGTCCGCCTGCCAAGCGCCTTTGCTGTATCCCCCGTTGTAGCTTGGCGTCGCCTGCGGCTCCCAATAAAACACGCCAAGTCCTTTACCCCCTGAAATATTGCGTATTTTTGTCTTAATATCCGCGACGAAGCTTTTGGCCGCGGCAGGCTGGTTATAGTCCATGCCAATTTCCGTAATCATAACCGGCTTGCCGTAACGCGAGATCATATCGTTGGAATTGCTGATCGTTTGCGTAACCTTGCTAGACCAATCGGTGCTTGAAGGGTAAAGAGACATGCCGATAATATCGAAGGTTGCCCCGTTTGCGATCAGCCCGCCGATATTCCACACAAATACGCTGTTATCGTAGCCATTCGCCAAATGCACAATCGTTTTCGTTCCCGTGCTAACGGACTTCACGGCATTGTTCCCTGTATTGATCAACCAAGCGTAGTTCTTCATGTTTAAGGACGCTTTGCCGTCATTCCACAGCATCCCGTCATTGGTCTCATTGCCGATCTGCACCCAATCCGGCGTCACGCCTTTGCTTTGCATGGCGGTCATGACCTCTCTCGTGTGGTTCCAGACGGCATCCATCAGCTGCTGGAACGTATAGCTTACCCAGGCTGCAGGCTTCGTTTGCTGTCCGGGATCCGCCCATGAATCGCTGTAGTGCAGCGTCAGCATCACGCTCATCCCCGCATCCTTCGCTCGCTTAGCCAAGTCCGCCGCGCGGTCTTTATTGATATAACCATTGCCATAGCTCGAGGAAGGATTGACGAATACCCGTATGCGTACGGAATTAATCTGGTAATCCTGCTTCAGAATTTGAATAATGTCCCGCGTCACGCCGTTTTTATCCTTCCAGGTATAGCCTTGTGCTTCCATACCGGGAACCCAGCTGATGTCTGCTCCCTTGGCGAATGCCGGCGCCGCGCTGACCTGAGAGGAAGCCCCTCCGTTCATGCCAAAAATAGTCATAAGCAGTGCAATAACAAGCGTCATGCTGCAAAACCTTTGCTTCATTTCTTTTCCTCCTTCATGAGTGTAGAAGCTAAAAGCATTTTTTGTATGCGCTTTCATGTCTGTAGGATCATTATAGGTTTTTCTGAAATTCCCATAAAGGATACAAAGCCAACATTTCGAATGTTATGGCAGCGTGTTTGTAAATCTCTTCCTTGGCGGGGAATGAACACCCGTAAAATAAAAAAGCCCTAACCTCGAAGGTTAGGGCTCCCGCCTTTATCCTATGGCCTAACGCTAAGCCTTAAGCCCCTGAGCAATCGCCTCGAGCAGCCTGTGCGTCTCGTCACAGCTGTATTCCCAGAACATGACGCCGCCCAGCTCATTTTGCTTGACGTAATCGCATTTGTGCTGCAGCGATTGCTCATCCTCATAGGAGATGAAGCTGCTGCCGTCATAGAGGTACGGTGCCTTGGCTTCATCGTCCCAGTACCTCACATAGTTGTTTTTATCGATGTATTCCGCCGCCAATGCCGTAAAATCCGGCCCATAGCCGCCTGTGCTTCCAGCCATTTGGTGAAGCCCGTTAGCGCGGTCCGGAACCTGCTGCCATTGCCTGGAATAGAATGCCGCGCCAATGACGATTTTCTCCTTCGGCACGCCTGCCCGCATGAACAGGTTAACGGAAGCGTCCACGCTGATACGGAACAAATCCCCGGTTGGCGTATACAGATTCGTATGGTGGCCCGTCAAAATTTGAAAGCCGCCGCGCATATCGTAGGTCATCAATTGCACAAAATCCAAATACTGCTGGACCTCTTCCATCTCCGTGCCATCTACGTAATATTGATCCGCGCCTGCCGCAATGGTGAGCAGGTAATGCCGTTTATCGCTTGCGCCTTTGCGATCCAATGCTTCACGCATCGTCTTTAGAAGCAGGGTAAAGTTGGTTTTATCCGCCGGACTCGACGCGATGCCGGCTTCGCCATAGCAGGGGTATTCCCAGTCCAGATCGATCCCGTCGAACGGATAATCGGTCAATACGCGAACCGCCGAGTCGGCCATGCGGGTTCTCCCCTCAAGCGTAGACGCCGCTTCCGAGAATCCGCCGGCGCTCCAGCCTCCGACGGACAATAGGATCGTCAGCTGCGGAAACTCCTGTTTGATTTTTTTAAGATGATCCGTATGCTTCAAATGGTCCGTAGAAATCTCATCATTGCGCACATGGCCGAAGGCCACATTCAGATGGGTCAGCTTCATCAAATCTTCCCGCGTAATGCCTTGAAGCTTCGAATCGGCGGCATAACCCGCCACAATATATTTCTTTTTCGTCATTGCTTATCGCTCCGTTCCGCTGGCTGCTGCCGTATGCTGGTTAGAATTTGCAAAGCTTCTTTTCCGGTACCGATTTTATAGCCTGATGCGGTATATCGAATTTGGTCTTGGCCGTCCAGCACGAAGAGATGCGGGAAACCCGCTTCGCTGGCTGACGGCTCGGAAATAAAGCCGGGTAACGACGCATAGTCGGAATCCCGGACAAATACCGCGTTCGACGGCAGCCACGGATAGCTGGCCGGATCGAACGACGCGGACCACTCGGATTCGCCGACAACGAGGACGATCGGCGCTCCGAGCTCCGTCAAAGGCTCGGCAAGCTCGCTGATCTCACGGATCAAATGCTTGGTTGGCTCCCGTTCCGGTTCCAGCCAAGCGACAATCGCCCCGCTCATGCCGATCAGCTCACCCAGCGTCTTCACGGTGCCATTCCCCGTAAGGAGCGCGCTATTCCGATTCATCGTCCCCAGCACGGGGATATCGAGCATCGGCTCGCGGAATGTCAATCTGCAATCCGTTTGTTCCCCAGCTCGCACCGTGAAATACGTGAAGCGTACGCGAACGGTACCGTCCTTCAAGCGAATGCCCGAGGTCATGCGGTAAGAACCTTCTTCGACCTCGAACGGTTGTTCAAATCCATCCGATTTCCCGTAAGGGTAGCTAAGCGTCTTGTAGCTTCCGTTCTCCAGCCGGCCGAACGTGAAATTCTCGGAGTACGAGGGAGCGGGTGATTCTGTCCGCAGCTCGGCATCCGGCAGCAAACGAAGCGTTCCATTATCCTTTTTCTTCGTTTGAAGCTTACATCCTTGAGTGAACATAGCATCCTGCCAGCTGCCGCCCATCCAAAATTGCGGCTTCTGCTCGCTCGGATGCAAGCGTGACGGAATGCCAAGGCTGCGGCAAATCGCCACGAACAAAATATCCAAAGAAACGCGGTCGCCCTTCTTTAATTGGAAGCTGCCTACGGGGTTTCCCTTGCCCCGCAGATTGGGCAGATCCTCCCTGATCTCCCACTCTGAATCCAGCATGCAGGCAAGCGCCATCGGATCCTCCCGGAACGATCGCGCTTCCTCTTCGGTGAACAAATCTTGGAAAAAACGCTTATAAGGCTTAATCATCTCGTATAATACGCGAGGACAAAGGATATAACGGTTGAATAGATCCTCCGGAAGCTCATCGCGCTGTGCCAGGGAGCCGATGAGATGATCGTCAAGCGCTGGGCGGAAAGTATCCGTAAGATCCTTCTCGTTCATGCTCTCTAACAGGCGCAGCGGATACTCTCCATATTGGGATGAGCGTTCCCGCAGGAACGCCGCTATCTCCCGGCTGTTCCCGCGCGCCTTGCGCAGCACATCCCACACCCGCTCCCGCGAAAGCCCCGCAGCTTCGGCGAGCTCCACCGCTTGCTCTTCATCCATAAAGGTTTGCTCATATCGGCTTCGAATTTCCGTGCCTTCTTCCAGGCGCCGGTTATGCCGAAGGATCATCTCCTCGGTTAGCGGATCGGCCGCCTCTCCTGGAAGCTCCGGCGGCGGAACCATGTCAAAATCCGCCGTTCCGCTTGGCTGCCCCGCCTGATCCAGCACAAGCTCGAAGCGCTCGCCGTCTGCGGCCGCAATCTTCTTCTCGGCCCATATGCCATCCTTTACTGCGCGAACCATGAGGTCCCCGAAGCCCGTCTTAAACGAGGCCTTCCCCTGCTCGTTTGTCGGCAGCGCTGCTATCGGGTAAAATTCTGCCATATTGTATAGCTCGAAGAAGACTTCAGCTCCGAGAGCCGGTCTGCCTTGCCCGTCCTTTACATGAACAGTAATGGTTCTTGCAGGCGCGTAGCCCTCCAACAAATTGATTTCCGTAAACCACTCGTCGGCGAGCGTGATGTCCTCCGGACCGGAATAATTTGCGAATATCCGCGTGTTGATCAGCATGGCCCGCCGGGCAGGCGGACTGAACCACCCTTGATTCAGGCGCGCTTCCGGTTCGCAAGCCCCGATGTAGTGCCACCTGCCGTCGGCCCATGCTTCTACCCATGCGTGGTTATCATCGCAATGCGCCCAGCGCGGCGTATACACCTGCCTTGCGGGAATGCCAATGCTGCGAAGCGCAGCAACCGCAAGCGTCGACTCCTCGCCGCAGCGGCCCCGCGCAGTCCGCATCATTGTCAGCGGCGAGACCGTTCGCAAATCGCTTCCCGTATAATTCGCTTTCTCATGGCACCAGTAGTTCGTCTCCAGAATCGCATCCGCCATAGACAAATGCGAAGTGCGAGCCGCCAATTCGCTGTACAAAATGCCCCGGGAATCCTCGATATTTTCCGTGTTTACCCGGTACGGCAGCACAAAGTGGAGAAAAAGATGATCGGGAACGCGCTCTCCCCAAGGAACACGGCCCCGAATGTCCAACGTTTGGCGTACATGGCTTAAAAATAACGATCCGTCATAATCGGCCAAATCGTTTACCGGCATATAGGCAAATAAAAATTTGAGCGCCCAGGTTTCTTCCTCGGTCAGCTTCTGCTGAAAAATACCGAACAGCTCCTGTGCTCTTGCCGCAGCGATCCGCTGTTTCTCGCGGAACTTACGCTCGATATGGTCCATTGCTTTCTGATCCAATGAGAATACAGAGCTCTGTAGGGTCATTCGTACTCACTCCTTCCATAACTTTCCGTCTTCTCTAATGCAGAATCTGGAATGGCCATCCGCCGATGGCGCAGAGATCTGAAATAGGGAGCTGGTCGTCTCAATCACAGGCTTAATCACCCAATGCTCGTCGTCATGCATAAACCTTTTCACATCGCTTGTAAAATTGCCGTGGCTGGCGAAGTAATTGCGCTCACGGTAATAGAGCTTGCGAAGCTCCCACTTGATCCGTTCATCCGGCGGCAGCTCGAACGATTCCGGGCCGTCTTCGCCCGCGAATACGACATAACCCCACAGCTCCGGATAATGCATATTAACAATGCCCATCGGAGACCACACCCAGTTATCCTCCGGATAATGCTTCCCAGTATCCGGATTAACGACCTTGCGGTATTCGCCGTCCTGCTCCTCTGCCTGCCATTCGACGCGGGAGAAATTAACGCGCCAAAACTCGCCGTTTGCCGGCGGCTTCGCTTCGGCCGCGCATTCACGCAAGCTTTTCCAAGGCATCGCCGCCTCCAGGCTCCACTTCCGATTCGAAGCGCCCGGCTTGTTCAGCTCCCCGTCGATATGCACCGCCGTCAGAAGCCCGCTTATATCCCAGCCGTTAACCGGAGGGCCTCCATCCCGGTATGGCTTAATGAGCAGCAGATCCCAAACGGTGTTCAGCGCATTGATCTCAAACTCGTAATAGTGATGGGAATCTCCGTCCGGATCTATGAAAATTTCAAAATCATTATCATAAAAAATAACCGAATCCCGTTCCGTCAACGTCGCCCATATTTGGTCTTCCATCAATTCCGCCGCAAAATAAAAATAGTCGTCGTCCCACAGCATTTTCACACGGGTACGCTTCGCAGGCCTCGGACGCAGGTCGCCTTCGATATCGACGAAATCCTCCGTCCAGTCCGCCGCTGCCCAGAACGGCTTATCGACACATCCGTCGATCAGGAGCGGCTCCGCGGCACGCTTGCAAATATAATGTTTTGGAGCATATTCGAGCTTCGGCTCCGGCACTCCGTTTAAATTCATGCCATTCCCTCGTTTCTTTTCTGTATGAATCTATGAATCCCGCTTATTGTTAACATTCGTCCCAGAAGCGCCGCAGATTGTCCATTGCGATGCGGGAGGCCGATTTGCACTCTTCCATCCCTTCGAACTCAATCGTGATATACCCGTCGTAGCCTGACTCCTTGATGAGCTTGACGATTTTTCGAATTTCAATATCCCCGTGCCCAACAATTGCGCCGCGCAAATAGTTCCCGTTCGAGGTCAAGAACCACTCGCCGCCGCCCGGATCCTGGTCATACGGACGGAAATAGAAATCCTTGAAGTGAATGAGCGAAGCATAGGGCAGGTTCTTATTCACGCCAATAATTGAATCTTCGTCCACGCACATGAAATTGCCGATATCTAGCGTCGTTTTGAAATTCGGGCGATTGACCGCATGCAGGACACGCTGTACCCGGTCACTGGACTGCACGCTGAAGCCGTGGTTCTCGATCGTTGTCGTAATGCCGTACTCCGCAGCATAGTCCGCGATGAGCTGACTGCCCTTCACCATGAGAGGGAGATGATCTTCGAACCACTGGATGCTCATTTTCTCTTGCGGTATCGTAAACGCGGTAACGTCATGCCTCATATGGTTCATGCCGAGCCGGTGCACAAGATCGACATGCTGCTTGACCCGGGCAACCTCCTCATTGAACAAAGCTTCCGTGTCTTGCACAAAATTCGCCGGCATGGAGTAGTTAGACAACGCAATGCCCGCTTCCTTCGCGGTTTTGCGGACCGCATCCGCCAGCTCGGGATTATCCACCAGCGTGTATCCGTAAGGAACAAGCTCCAAATGCTCTCCGCCGTTATCCGCAACCCAGCGGATCACATCCAAGATGCCCATCTCTCCTGCTTTAATCGCTTTTAATAGACTATAAGAGCTTAATCCAATCTTCATCGTTCCTGCCTCCTTGGAGATCCATTTGGTTTGCTAGTTATGCGTGACAACGGCTCCGGAGCCGCCGTACATCTCCAGCTCTTCGTCAAATTCAAGCTTAAGGACCGTAACCTGCTCATGGGCATCTTCTGCCGTCATCGAGATCCATGTCGTACCCGGGATATTGAACCACGGCACGCCGCCATGAATTTCATGCGAGAGCTCTTTGCCGGAATGAAGTACCGTAATTTTTTTAATCGGATTACATAGGCCCTTCAGGCAGAGGCTCTCCTTCGGGTCGTCGTAAACGAAGAGGTACAAAGTCTTCTTGTCCTTCGAGACCGTGCTTCCGCCTAAATAATACCTCGTCATAATGCCTTCATCCGTTCCAAATACGGCTTCCTCATGCGTTCGGATCCACTCGCCGAGCCCCAGCAAAATATCCTCCTGCCGCTTATCTACCGTTCCGTCTTCCATCGGTCCGATATCGAGCAGCATATTGCCCCCCAAAGTAATGCAATCGCAGAACATCCGAATGATCTGGTTCAACGATTTATACTTGTGATCCGTAGGGACGTATCCCCAAGAAGTATTTATTGTGGTGCAGAACTCCCACGGCCCCTCCGGCCTCGTAATCGGAATGCCCTGCTCCGGCGTTTTGTAATCCCCATGGCCTTGCAGACGCGAGTTGATAATGATATCGGGGTTGAACGACTGCAAATACTGCTTGAACGCAGGCAAATTCCACTGCTCCGCCGTTCGTTCCCAGTCTCCGTCGAACCAGAGCAGATCGACCTTCCCGTAGTTCGTTAAAATCTCCTTCAGCTGATCATTGTTAAACTGCAGGAATTGATTCCATTTTTCTTCATCCTGAACGCCGTCGACCGGATTCGAGAACCGGTTGGCTTTGCCCAAATCATCAGGAACCTTGCCTCCTTCAAAAACGCTCGGATAATCGGGATGCGACCAGTCGATCAGCGAGTAATACATCCCTAGACGAATCCCTCTTTTCGTAATGGCTTCCGCGTATTCTTTAACCAGATCCCTTTCCGCCGGCGTCTTCTTGACAACGTTTAGATCGCTGTACTGCGTGTCCCATAAAGCTACGCCGTCATGGTGCTTGGTCGTAAGGACCGCATATTTGGCGCCCGATTTTTCAATCAAATCCGCCCATTTGTCCGCATCGAATTTCGATGCCGTGAACCCGTCCAATTGTTTCATGTAATCGTCATAGGACATTCTCCCGTTATAGAAGGACCATGACTCCGCAACCCCGTCTACGGCATAGATGCCGTAATGGATGAAAATTCCGAGCTTGGCCTCCTGGAACCACTTTTGCATATTTCATTTCCCCTCTCGTTTAATTAATGCGAATTACTTGCGCTATCGGTGCCTCATCTAAACCTTTACTCTCCCCAAGCCGGACAACGAGTCCGCCCTTGATGTCCTTTTTAGTATTTTTCGCTCTATGTCCAAATAGTAAATTTGTTGGTATGATAGGAATCAACTAAAAGGATCGGTAAATAACAGGAGGCAGAATCGATGAAAAGGAACTACTTTAAATCCAAACTGTTTTTAAAATATATCTGGTCCTACTTGTTTATTTTACTTATTCCCTTAGTTCTCATGACGATCTTCATCTATCAAAGCGCAGTCTCTAATCTACGTTCCGAAATCGAGCAATCCCGCCTCAATCAATTAACGCAGACCAAAGTTATTATTGACGGCCGAATGAAAGAGCTGGGCGAAATTGCTTCCCGCATCTCCTATGACAAGAGGCTGACTCCGTTTCGGGTCCATGATGCCTATTACAGCGGGGAAGCGATTGAAGCGTTGGATCAATATAAAGCAACCAGCTCGATCATTGACGAGTTGTTCTTGTATTTTCACAAGGATGAGAAGATTTACTCGGCCAAGGGACTTTCAAGCTTCGACGTCTTTGCAAAAAGCTTCAGCTTCAGCAAATGGAAGAAAGATTCGATTTTGCAAGACTTGAACAACGCCAAATTTCCGACGATGCGTCCAGCCGATACCGTCGTACGCAACGCAAGCCTTCAGGAATCGATGCTGGCTTATCTTATTCCGATTACGCCTTACAATCCCAATCCGCACGGAACGATCATGTATCTCATCAAGAAATCCGAGCTCACGAGCTTAATCGATTCGATTCTAGGCAATTATCAAGGCATAACCTATATCCTGGACAACAAGGGCCAAATTCTTGTCGACAATAGGCAGGGAGAAGCTTTGGGAAATGCAGAGGCGAAGTCCCTTTTCGGTCTCTCGCCTGGCATTCATGACAAGCTATTAAACAGCAAACCGCATTCGATCGTATCCGTAACGTCGGAGAACAACGGCTGGACGTACGTGACCGTTATGCCGAGCGCGCAATTTTTCAGCAGCGTCGTCCATGTTCGGAGCTTCATCGTCATGTTGTTCATCATTGTCGTGATCGTTGGCGCCGCTATCGCCCTATTGCTGGCCAGGATGCAATACCAGCCTATTTCTACGCTTGTCGAGTTCGCCAATTCCAAATCCAAGCCTAGGCATCCGGCAGACGGAACAACAGCAACCGGCAACGAACTTGACCGGATCCGAACGGCGCTTCAGGAATACAGCTCGCGCATCGATCTTCAAGAGCCTTATGCCCGCAATCACTTCTTGTCCATGCTCCTCAAATACGGCAATGCGCAAAGCCTCACGCCGGAGCTTCAAGAAGCTTTCGATCTTCATTTCGACCGGACCCATCACTTCGTTATGGTGATTGGATGGGGCGACATGGAGGATACGCAGGACGAGCGGCAGGAACGGAAGGAAATGATCGAGCTGCTTGCCCAGATTGAATTCCCGGAGCTGGCAGCCCATGCCTACGGCGTAGAGCTTCCGCAGTTGGATCAAATCGCGCTCATTATCAGCTTTAACAGCAATCAGGCGGAGCAGGAATTCACGCCTGTCCGTCACATCGTCGAAGCCGTGCGCTGCAACATGCTGGAAACGTTCGATTTGATTCCCACGATTGGCGTCGGAACCTGCTATTCAAGTCCGGATCAGTTGAACCAGTCGTTTATCGAGGCCTGCTCCGCCTTCGAGCTGCGTACATCCAGCGGCCATGGCACCGTCACTTATTTCGAGAAGCTGCTCTACGCGCCGGATCATACGTTTTGGATTCCGAATCACTCGCTGCTCAAGCTCTCTCAGAGCTTGAAGCAGGGAAGCTATGATGTGGCTTCGCAGATGATCAGCGCGTCAATCCAGAGCCTGCAATCATCCGAGCTGTCTGCCTTGCTCAAACGCTGCATTTGCTTTGATATTCTAAATACGATGCTGAAAACCGCATCCGAGCTCGGCATTCATAATTTGATGCAGGAAATGGCGCCGAATATGATTTACAGTAATTCTCTGGATGAGCTCGAGAGCGGCTTTCTGAATCTCGCCTCCCGAATCTGCAAGCAAGTGGAGCGTAACAACCAGAAAGAAGAGCAAACGCAGATCGACCGGATTGTCTCCTACATCGATGATCATTACGCGGACCATACGCTCAGTCTCGAAACGATCGCTTTCGAGTTTGCGATCTCGCCTTCGCATGTCAGCCGGTCCTTCAAGGAAAAGATGGGCCTTAACTTCATCCAATATATTTGGCAAAAAAGAATGGATGAGGTGATGCGCCATCTAAAGACGACGAATGCACCGCTCAAAGAAATCATTATTCAGGTCGGCTATCTGGACACGCCTAACTTTATCCGGAAGTTCAAGAAGGAAACCGGTTATACGCCTGGGCAATACCGCAAGCTTTACGGGGAGAATGGGCCGGCTGAGTCAGCTTCCGACCTGGACGACGAATCCTAAAAGATAAAACAACACCCGGTCATCATTATGCATGACCGGGTTATTTTGGCTTCTTGCTTCATGCTTGGATCGATTTGCTGCCTAGGCGTTATCTGTCGTACGCGCTTTGATAAAGCTCGGCAATGCGGTCGCCGCCCATTTTTTTAATTTGAGCCAGATACTTATCCCAATTGGCCAGCGACTCCTGGCCGGTTACGAACTTCGCTTCCATCTGTTGAACGTACGTATCCAGATCGGATAACAAAGCGGATGCCTCGGTTTGCTCTTCATTTGTCAAATAAACGTTAGGGTAAGGCGATTTTGCGATCGGCGTAAGCTTTTCCGCATTTTGCTTATCGATCCATAAGTCGAAATCGCTGCGAAGACCCACGGAAAGCTCGCTGGAGCTCATGCCCGGCGTAAGGATCCCATAGTTTGGCGTAATCGTTCCGCGGTATTCTTCACGGTCGACGCCGCCTGGGACCGGAAGCCATTCCTTCTCATGCGTTTCCTTATTCTTGTATTTCCAGAGCAGGTTCTCTGGACCTTGGTTAAACAAGGTAGCGCCTTCATAGCTGTAAAGGTAATCTACCCAACGCATCGTTGCCTCTGGGGCCGGATTGCTGCTCGTGATCGCAAAGGTACCGTTCGCCGATATGCCGGGATGTTTGCCATAGACCGGAGAATCGGCAATTTCGCTTTTCACAGGCGTCATCAACGGGTTGTCCTCGCTTGGCTCGCCGCCTAGCGTAAAGTATGGGAAATAGTCGTTGAAGACGGCAACTTGGTTGTTTTTCCCTTTCGCCTTCTTCTGTTCGTCCGTTTGCGAGAAGGTCTCATGGTCGAGCAGTTCCTCTTTCCATAAACGGTTCAGGAACGTTAAGTAACCTTTATAGCCTTCTTCTTGCGGCGTATAATGCACTTTGCCATCCTTATCGGCATAGACGACCTCGTCGTAAATGCCCCAGAAGCCGAGGAAGTACATCCGCAAATCATCCAGCTTCACGGAGGTGAGCGGAATTTCATCCTGCTTCCCGTTACCGTTCGCATCCTCATCTTTTACACGCTTCAAATAGTCATATAATTCGTCTGTCGTTTTAGGCTCCGCAGCATTAAGTGCTTTCAAGAACTTGCCGTTATACCACATCGGGCCGCGATACCAGACAGCCGCTAAATCAATGTTCGGCAAAGCATAGATATGGCCGTCTGGCGTCGTAAACGACTTACGGATATCCGGATGGTCATCAAAGATTTTTTTGATATTAGGCGCATAACCCTCATCAATGTATTTTTCTAGAGGAATGAGTACGCCTTGGGAACCGTAAGTCACTTGTTCTGCCGGTTTTAGGTCCGCTGCATAAAAAATATCCGGCAAATCACCGCTGGCAAATACAAGGTTCTTCTTCGTCGCAAAGCTGTCTAGCGGGGCATTCTGGTATTGCAGCTTGATGCCTGTCAATTTCTCCATCTCTTGTAGGACAGGCATCTTGTTCCAATCCGCAACGCCGACATCCTGTGACATCATTTTGAGCGTAATCGGTTCGCTTACAATCGGGAACCCTTCTTTGCTGACCCCTTCAGCCTGATTGGATGTCGCCGTCTCGGTGCCGGCATTGCTGCCTTTTGCATTACCCTCATCGTTCGCGTTCGGTGAGCCGCAAGCCGCTAATACTGAGATGAGCAGCGTGAGACTAAGCAGAAGCGATGATGCTTTACGTAGCTTTTTCATCCAAAATCCCTCTCCCTTTTTCATATCATTTATGAGCAAGATCAGCCCTTAACGGAACCAATCATGACACCTTGCACAAAGTAACGCTGCAGGAACGGATAAATCGCGATAATCGGCGCAGTCGCTACGATAATAACGGAGTATTTAACCAGCGCGGCAATCTCTGCCTTGTTGTTAAGCGCCGACGCCGTGGAAGCATCGATTGTGCCCCCGCCTTGAGCCGACATCTCCTGCAGAACAAGAATCTGGCGCAACACAAGCTGCAGCGGATATTTCACGGCATCGTTCAAATAAATAAGCGCCGAGAAATAGCTGTTCCAGTTGCCGACCCCATAAAACAAGGCCATAACCGCGATAATCGGCATCGACAACGGCAGAATGATTTTGAAGAACAGCCGTATATTGGTGCATCCGTCGATCTGCGCTGCTTCTTGCAGCTCTTTTGGAATCGAGGATTGAAAAAACGTGCGGGATACAATGATGTTCCAGATCGAGGCGGCTGACGGGATGACAATCGCCCACATCGTATTGACCATTCCCAGTTCTTTGACGAGCAAATAGCTTGGCACAAGGCCGCCGCCGAAGAACATGGTGACCATGAACATACCCATAAAAAAGTTCCGTCCCAGAAAGTCCTTCCGGCTCAGCGCATAAGCAGCCGGCAGCGTAACGAATAAGTTGATCGCTGTACCTACCACCGTATAAAGGATAGTGTTGCCGTAACCCGTCCATATACTTGCGTTCTGGAACACTCGCTGGTAGCCTTCAAACGTAATGCCTTTGGGCCACAGCCACATTTCGCCTGAACCAACCAGCTTCGGATCACTGATGGAGGCACTGATCATATAAATAACAGGATAAGCCACTATAATAAAGGCTAAAAAAACATAAATATAGTTGCAAACAAGAAATAGTTTATCACGACCGGTTTCTTTTACGCCCGAAGTCATCGGTCACACCTCCTTCTACCACAAGCTGTTTTCGTTGGTACGTCGCACAATTTGATTCACAACCACTAACACAATCGCGTTGATAACGGAATTGAATAAGCCGATCGCCGTCGAGAAGCTGTACTGGGCATCCACAAGCCCCGACCGGTAAACGAAAGTCGAGATGACATCCGATGATTCCATGTTCAGCGAATTTTGCAGCAGCAAAATTTTCTCGAATCCTACCCCGAGCAGGCTTCCCATATTGAGGATCAATAAAATGGTCATCGTCGGGATAAGCGTCGGGATGTTAATATGGCGAACCCTTTGGAAGCGCGAGGCTCCGTCAATAATCGCTGCTTCATGCAGTCCAGGGTCAACACCTGACAGGGCTGCCAGATAAATAATGGTTCCCCAACCCGCGCTCTGCCAGACACCCGAGAACACGTACATGGTCTTGAACCACTGAGGGTCTGTCAGGAAATCCGGTGAGTCAAACCCGAGCCATTCGATTAGATGCGTGACAATGCCCGATGAGGGGGACAAGAACGTAATAATCATCCCCGCCATAACGACGACCGATATAAAATGCGGCGCGTAGGTCACGGTCTGGGCCATCCGTTTAAAGAATCCGCCCTTCAGCTCATTGAAAGCCAGTGCCAGAATAATCGGAATCGGAAACCCGATCGCGAGTTCATATAGGCTGATGCTCAGCGTGTTCCATAACAAGTCCCAGAAGTAATAGGAATTAAAGAATCGGGTAAAATGATCGAACCCTACCCATGGGCTGCCCAAAACCCCTTTCGTTGGAATGAAGTTCTTGAATGCGATTTGTATGCCGTACATCGGACCGTATGAGAAGATGAGGAAGTAGAAAAATGCGGGTGCTATGAAAAGATACAGCTCCCAATTCTGAATGACTCTTCGCCATATCCTGCTCTTGGCCTTCCCCGGCTCCGGCAGCATGCCGACCGTTGCGATTCCTTTTGCCTCCTGCACAGGGGTCACTCCTTTCGGATTTCATTATCATTGCTTTAGCTTCGTGATCCGTTGCAGGATTCGAAAGTTGCTATCGCTTACAAGGACAACGATAGCCTAGATGTGGAGACACCGTAAATATGTCATTTTCAGTCTCGCGTGAAAGCGCATACTTTAATGAATAAATACAAAATGACGAATTACTCCAACTATTCTGACAAAGCTGTTTATGTGTCATTTTTGCTCTAAAAACAGCCATTTAACGGCCTCCGCAAGATTTACCAATCGTTTTAGGGCCATCAGACAACCTTTCCGGGCAGTGAAGGAATAGAATAAAACAAAAATAACATGTATGCGTTTTCATTTGTTTTCTCATATCGCCCTCATGATGGCAATCCGGGTTTATCCTCATTCGGAAAATCAAAAAAAGAGGCCGCGCAGCGTTTCGTGAACGCATGCACAGCCTCTCGAGTTAAACCACCGAAAACAAATCCTACTAAATCAAATCCGATTTCTGCAATATTCTTTGAACAAGCGTTGCAACTTCGGCACGGGATATAAAATCTTTCGGAGCAAGCTGCTTGCTATTTTTTCCGGAAACGATTCCCGTCTGCAAGCATGCGATGACGCCTTCCCTCGCCCAAGCCGATATTTTGTTTTGATCCGCGTATGGGCTGAGCAGTTTTTCGGCATCGACGGCCTGCTGATTCACTTGAAGACCCGTAAGCTTCATCATTTTCGCGATAATCGTCATCGCCTGTTCACGGGTAATCTTATCCGTCGGTCTGAATGTGCCTTCTCCAAATCCGCTGATCAAGCTGTTAGCATAGGCGGTTTGAATGTAGCTGCTGGACCAATCCGAAGCCTTTACGTCCGTGAAAGGATTTGGCTGATCCTCCAGCTTTAATCCTAATGCCCGAACGATAATGGCCGCGAACTCAGCGCGCGTGATGTCTAGATCGGGCTTGAATAGGTTATCACCCACGCCGTTAATGATCTTGCGCGAGCCCATATCGTTTACGGCGTCCTTCGCCCAGTGATTCGCGACATCCGTGTAAGCAATCGGATTCGAAATGACTGAATAGATGCTGTTCGTTAAGCTGTTCAACACGGCATAATGCTTACCGTCAATGGTAATAACCTTGGTTGGAACATGGCGTACCGTTCCATCCGGCTGAACAACAATACCCGTCGTTATTTTTTTCGGGTCTACGCCGTCAGGTATGGCGACCATTCTTTGAACATATGCCTTGAATTTGCTTATTTCGATGGTTGAATCCCCGTTTACCGCCTGAATACTAAAATTAAGCGGAGGGACAACAATTGAAAATTTATTTTTATTCGCTGCGTTTGCCACGACCTGTACCATGTCCGCCGAAGGCTCGGAAATTTCGATCTGAATCTTCAAGTCAGCAAGATTTACATTGCTGCCAAGCTGCTTGGAAACCTCGCTAATATCGATTTGATTCGCCGGCAGCGTATAGGCTGCGAATTCGGTCTTGATGACGAGCACCGACTTCTTCTGCTCCAAGGTCTTGATCATTTGCCCGGTGAGCTCAGCAATCACTACGTCTGCATTCGAATTCATCTGAACGGTAATGACATCGCCGTTATCCGCAAGCATTTGCTCCAGCTTCACCGGATCTAATGCGATTGTTTTTACGGTTTGTTCCCCGCGCGATGAGTTCGTCACGGTTCCTACGGATTGCGGCTTCCCGTTCACCAGAACCTCAACGTCCGTATTAGCAGCAGGCGGTAAGCTGATCATCGAAAATTTCGGAGAAACCGAAATATTGCCCGTTACCTGCAGGTCCGTTCGGCGATCGGATGTTACACCGTCACTCCAGCCTGCAAAGTAATACCCCGGATCCGGAACGGCCGTTACCTCGGTGCCGTTTGAACCGTGGTTCACCAGCTGGGATGCCGTGCCTGTCAGGGTTCCACCCGGACTTGTTGTATAAGTCAGCGTATACTCATTAATGGCAAAGCTTGCGGTGACTTGGATATTGCCTGTAACGCTGCTGTCCGTACGGCTTGCCGCGGCCAGATTATCGCTCCAGCTTACAAAATGGTAGCCTTCAGCCGGTACTGCCGTTACCTCGGTTCCGCTTAAACCATGATCTACAGTCTGAGCAACCGTTCCCGTCAAGCTGCCGTTTAAGCCTGCCGAATAGGATAAGCTGTACTCATTAATAGCAAAGTTTGCGGTGACGCTCTTGTCGTCTGTCACGTTATTGTCCATACGGGCCGCAGTGGTTACTCCGTCACTCCAGCCAATAAAGTGATAGCCCTCGTCCGGCGTCACGGTAACTCCCGTTCCGCTCGCACCGTGGTTCACGGTTTGCGATGCTTCACCCGTTAGAGTTCCGCCTTCTCCAGCTAAATAAGTCAGCGTATATTCATTGATCGCGAAGCTCGCCGTTACGCTCTTGCTTCCGCTCACATTCGTCTCCGTGCGGCTGGCGCTTAATTCCCCGTCGCTCCAGCTTACAAAATGGTAGCCTTCCGCAGGATTCGCGGTTACCATCGATCCGCTTGATCCGTGGTTCACGGTCTGCGAAGCGGTCCCTGACAGGCTTCCGTTGGAGCCAGCTGCATAGGTAAGCGTGTATTCATTGATCGCGAAGCTTGCGGTTACTTGGATATCGCCAGTCACATTGATGTCCGTGCGGCTTGCTGCAATTTCCCCGTCACTCCAGCTTACAAAGTGATAGCCTGTATCCGGAACTGCGGTTACCTCTGATCCGTCAGAACCGTGGTCCGCCTGCTGTGCCGCCGAACCGCTGATCGTGCCGCCTGCATCTGCTGCATAAGCCAGCGAATAGTTATTGATGGCAAAACTTGCCGTCACGCTCATGTTCCCAGCTACGTGCATATCCGTACGGCTGGCGCTTAACCCTCCATCGCTCCAGCTTACAAAGTGATAGCCCGTATCAGGTTCTGCCGTTACCATAGCTCCGGTTGACCCGTGATTCACATTCTGATTAGCCAAACCATTGATACTTCCGCCCGTTCCTGCCAAATAGCTTAGCGCGTATTCATTAATGGCAAAGCTTGCGGTGACTTGGATATTGCCTGCGATATTGCTGTCTGTCCGGCTCGCGTCTAATAATCCGTCACTCCAGCTTACAAAGTGATAGCCTTCGGCCGGTAATGCCGTTACTTTTTCCCCGCTTGAGCCATGGTTCACGGTCTGGGAAGCAGAGCCTTCCAGGCTTCCGTTGGCACCCGCAGCATAAGTCAGCGTGTATTCATTGATCGCAAAGCCTGCAGCTACTGTCTTGCTGCCCGTTAGATTACTGTCCGTACGGCTCGCGGATTGTCCACCGTCACTCCAGCCTGTAAAGTGATAACCCTCATTCGGCTTCGCGGTAACTCCCGTTCCGCTCGCGCCGTGGTTCACGGTTTGCGATGCTTCACCCGTTAGAGTTCCGCCTTCTCCAGCTAAATAAGTAAGCGTATATTCATTAATGGCAAAGCTCGCCGTCACGCTCTTGTTTCCCGTTACATTAATCTCAGTGCGGCTTGCGTTTGTTTCTCCGTCACTCCAGCTTACAAAATGATAGCCGTCATTCGGTTTTGCGGTTACCGTCGTGCCGTCCGATCCGTGATTCACGGACTGGGAAGCGTCGCCTTCCAGGCTTCCATTAGCGCCCGCAGCATACGCAAGCGTATATTCATTAATGGCAAAACTCGCCGTCACGCTCTTGTTTCCTGTCACATTCATGTCCGTACGGCTTGCAACTGTTCCTCCGTCACTCCAGCTTACAAAATGATAACCTGTATCTGGAACGGCCGTTACTTCATCTCCGTTTGAACCGTGGTCCACCTGCTGCGCGGTCAAGCCACTAATCGTGCCGCCTGCTAGCGCAGAATACGCAAGCGAATATTTATTGATGGCAAAGCTTGCCATCACGCTCTTGTTTCCCGTCACCTGAAGGTCCGTACGGCTTGCGTCAAGTACCCCATCGCTCCAGCTTACAAAGTGATAGCCAACATGCGGTGCTGCGGTTACCATATCCCCGTCAGAGCCATGGTTCACATTCTGCGATGCCAAACCTGAGATGCTGCCGTTCGCGTCAGCTGAATAAGTAAGGGTGTATTGATTAATAGCGAAGCTCGCGCTCACTTGGAGATCGCTTGTGATATTGCTGTCCGTGCGAGATGCGGTTGCAACCCCGTCGCTCCAGCTTACAAAATGATAGCCTGTTGCTGGAACGGCTGTTACGACTGAGCCGCTCGAACCGTGATTTACGTTTTGCGATACCGTACCGGTTAAGCTGCCGCCCGCATTCGCGGAATAAGACAGCGTATACTCATTGATGGCAAAGCTCGCGGCAACGCTTTTGTTATCTGTCAAAATGCTGTCTGTGCGGCTTGCGGATAAATCTCCATCACTCCAGCTCACAAAATGGTAACCTGTTGTTGGAACGGCCGTTACTTCTGAGCCGCTCGAACCGTGGTTCACCGTCTGCGATACTGCACCATTTATGCTTCCGCCGTCTCCAGCTAAATAATTAAGCGTATAAGCATTGATCATAAAGTTTGCTGTCGCGTTGATGCTGCCTGTAACATTCAAGTCCTTACGGCTTGCGTCCAGCACAGTGTCGCTCCAGCCTATAAAATGATAGCCCACATTAGGCATTGCCGTTACCGTTGTTCCATCTGAACCATGGTTCACCGTCTGCGCTGCCGTGCCTGTTAAGCTTCCGCCCGCTCCTGCGGTATAAGCGAGCGAATAAGCATTAATCGCAAAGCTTGCCGTTACATTTTTGCTGCCTGTTACATTGAGATCCGTGCGGCTTGCGGTCGTTATACCGTCGCTCCAATTGACAAAATGGTACCCAACTGCAGGTACAGCCGTGACCACTGAGCCGTTTGATCCATGGTTTACCGTCTGGGATGCCGTGCCGGTCAGGCTTCCATTAGAACCTGCCGCATATTCCAGCGTGTATTGATTGATGGCAAAGCTCGCCGTCACGCTTTTATTTGCAGTCACTTGATTATCCGTACGTTTTTCAGTTGTAATACCGTCACTCCAGCTTACAAAATGATAACCCGTATCCGGAGTTGCCGTGACCTCTGCTCCATTTGCTTCGTAAATTACGGTCTGAGATGCCGCCCCGGTTATGCTTCCTCCTGCGCTTGCCGAATACGATAAGTTGAACGTATCGATGGCAAAATTCGCGGTCACGTTTTTAGCGCCCGTCACGTTAGTGTCTGTACGGTTGGCGTTTAAATTGCCGTCATTCCAGCCCGTAAAGTGATAATGCGCATTCGGTACAGCCGTTACGGCCGTGCCGTCCGAGCCATGGGCCACAGACTGGTTAGCTGCGCCGGTCAAGGTGCCGCCCGAGCCTGCTGCATAGTTAAGCGCATATACATTAATCGCAAAATTCGCGGTCACGCTTTTATCGGCTGTAATATTATTATCCGTGCGGGTAGCTGAGGTTCCCCCGTCACTCCAGTCAACAAAATGATAGCCTGTATTCGGTGTTGCCGTAACCGCCGTTCCGCTTGCACCCGGGGTTACGCCTTGCGTTGCCGTCCCGGTTATACTTCCGCCATTCCCCGCTAAATACGTCAATCTATATTGCGCAATTAAGACGGTTCCATAATCTCCTACGACCATAAAAGTCTCGTTATTATAGGTGGCTGCGTATAATGTGTTCGTCGTTCCTGAAGTACGAGCGGTCCATGTCACCGTATCGGTCGAACTCAAGATGGTGCCGCTATTGCCTACAATCAAGAAGGTGCCTTTACCGTAAGCTGCTCCCCAAAGCGCTGTAGTCGCGTGACTCGCAGGCGGATTGCGAAGCGTCCAGTTTAGGCCATCAGTAGAAGTCAAGATTTTGCCGCTGCTGCCTACCGCTAGGAAAACACCGTCACCGTAAGTAACTCCCCGAATATTAGTGGTAATCGTGGAGGTGCCAGCCGACCATGCCACCCCATCGGTAGAAGTCAAGATCGTGCCAAGACTTCCTACGGCAACAAAGCGGTCATTCCCATACGTGATCGCATTTAAGGTGCCGCTCCCTTGAGAGTACCGCTGCGTCCATGACAAGCCGTTAGTCGAAGTAAGAATAACCGGCGTCGCATTAAAATCGATATCATAGGTAGCACCAACCGCCACATAGACGCCGCTACCATAAGCAACGCCAAAGAGGGCATTCCCTGTACCGTAGCTCCGAACGTTCCAATTCACTCCGTTGGAGGAAGTCGCAATTTGGCCGTAATCCTTTTGTTGGCCGTAATAATAATCCCTGAAATAGCCTACGCCTACAAATCCATTGCTGCCGTAGGTTACACCTCTCAGTTCATGAGATATGTTTGTTGTATTAGTTGTCCAAGTTTCGCCATTTGGCGAAGACCTGTACACATCTCCAGCCTGCATCGGGCCGTTATTTCCTGTAAAAGGCATAGGAGGCGTTCCCACCGCAACAAAGTTTCCATTCCCGTAGGCTGCTGCCCGCAAAGCCGTACTGGCGCCGGATGATTTAGATGTCCAGGTTAAGCCCTCTACAGCATCCTGCGCCGCAATCGCATGAACCGTCCCGCTGCCAAAATACGAAGCCGGGAGCATGCCAAACAGGATGACTAACGTCATCATGGCAGCTAATCTTTTTTTCCACTTGTTTCTATTCATTTCCCAATCTCCCCGATTGTCATTTGTTTTCGCAAGAAGCCTTATGTTCTATAAATAAAATATTCATGCCAGCCTTATACTTATTCTCCTTTCCGAGTCCGATCTCATCTAAATACAGGTACAGCATAACGATTCAAGCTGCTAGCGAATGATAAAAACTAGAAAATATTACATATGAATAGTTCTATTCTATCAGAAATCACGAGCTTTTTTACTATAATTCGACAAACTCAACAATTAATTTTTGTATATAGTAAGTAAAAAAAGAAAATCATGCTGCTGGTATAAATGCTGTTTAAATTAGCTATGAACACGCAAAAAAAAGCCCTTGGCCGACTCGGTTAAGGGCTTTGATATAGACTTTTATAGCTAGAATTATGTTGTAACTGTTGGCAAGTGATCCAACGGCCGTAATACCAGGGGTATACGTCGAAATGCCTTGCATTTGTAATACTCCGTTAATGTACACATTATACATGCTGCTATTTGATGCGGATGGAAGGATTCTTGCGCCGCAAATATGAAGGGTTTATTTTTATTCGTGTGACTACGTATAGGGTCCTGATCGCTTTATTTGTCTTTCGGCGATTTTTCACTTTTTTCTTGGAGCATCTTTTTTTCATGTGTTTAACACAGGATCGTCTATGCTTACTGAATTTCTTGCGGCATATGTTGATCATAATGTTGGGCATGCAGGTCACCTCCACCCATGAATACATGGGATTAGTCTATGATTCTGCTTTCGTAGAAGTCATGGACAATGACCCGGCACGGGCACAATTATTTCTCTGACCCATTACTGGTTATGCGACGTCAGTAAAGGCATTCAAATAAAAAACTTTAACAATATACTCAACTAAGAGGTGTTGACTATAAAAGAGATTTTTATCTTATAAAAAGAAAGACGGACTCTAAAGGAGCCCGTCTTTACTATATAACAAGGATTTCTGTCCGTACTCATCTATTGCATCCTTTATACTATCCTACCATTCGGCCACCGATCCGTCCTTATGTCTCCAAATCGGATTTCTCCATCGATGCGGGGAATCCGTCGCCATTTTACGGACATACTCCTCATTAACTGTAATTCCAAGTCCCGGTCCCTGCGGAATCTTCACATGCCCATCTTGGTATGAGAATACGCTAGGGTCCGTTATATAATCCAACAAATCATTCCCTTGGTTATAATGAATCCCCAGGCTCTGTTCCTGAATGACTGCATTGTGGGCTGTCGCGTCAACTTGCAGACAAGCAGCAAGTGCAATCGGGCCGAGCGGGCAATGAGGTGCTACTGCAACATCATAAGCCTCCGCCATCGCGAATATTTTTTTACACTCTGTAATGCCGCCTGCATGCGATAAATCGGGTTGAATAATATCTACATAACCATCTTCCAGTAATGATTTGAAATCCCAGCGTGAGAACATTCTTTCGCCCGTCGCAATCGGTGTGCTCGTATGATTAGCAATATCTCGGAGAGCCTCGTTATTTTCTGGAAGCACGGGTTCTTCTATAAACATCAGCCTGTAAGGCTCTAATGCTTTAGCGAGTACCTTCGCCATTGGTTTATGAATACGACCGTGAAAATCTACGCCGATGCCAAAGTCCGAACCGGTCGCCGTACGGATCGCTGCTACCCGTTCCACGACATGATCCACCTTTTGATAGCTATCAATATATTGCATCTCTTCTGTAGCGTTCATCTTAATCGCCGTAAACCCTTCCTGCTGCTTCTCCAAAGCCGCTTTTCCAACATCGCTCGGCCGATCCCCGCCTATCCAGGAATAGACACGCATCGAATCACGGCATGCTCCGCCAAGCAGCTGATAAATTGGAGCATTATAAAATTTCCCTTTAATATCCCACAACGCCTGATCGATCCCAGCAATCGCACTCATCAGTATCGAGCCGCCACGGTAGAACCCGCCACGGTACATCACCTGCCAATGATCTTCTATGCGAAGCGGGTCTTTCCCGATTAAATGATCCATTAGCTCATCTACAGCCGCTTGTACCGTATGAGCTTTGCCTTCGATTACAGGTTCACCCCATCCAACGATTCCTTCATCCGTTTCAATTTTCAAGAACAGCCACCGGGGCGGTACTATAAAAGTCTCAAACTTTGTAATTTTCAAATTTACCCTCTCCCTATTCTCTAGCTTTTTGGATTTCCAGTCTGAATTGCCGAGCTAATCCGGTAAGCACATCGTACCGCTCTTCTGCAATCGCTTTCGAATTCGTTAAAGAGCTCCCTATGCCTACCGCCACAGCACCTGCGCGAATAAATGGGCCTACATTGTCTAAAGTAACTCCACCCGTTGGCATCATCGGAATATGGCCGAGCGGAGCCGATAACTCTTTTATATAGTTAACGCCTAGGGAAGAGCCCGGGAAAATTTTAAGTATGTCTGCTCCGTATTGATACCCCTTCACAATCTCTGTCGGCGTCATAACTCCTGGAATCGAAATACGCCCATATTGATTGGTTAGACGGATCGTAGCTTCATCCAGGATCGGAGAAAATATAAAGTCAGCTCCAGCTTCGATCGCTGTCATCGCTGTTTGTTCATCTAATACTGTACCAGCGCCAACCAGTGCTTTGCCTTCGTATCTCTCTTTCAACTGAGCAATGATTTCATATGCCCTGTCTGTATCGACCGTAATCTCTAACGCTTCAACGCCACCAGCAACCAGTGCATCCGTAATCTGAATGACCTTGTAATATAGAGGCTTCCGAATGACTGCAACGATGCCGGAATCCTTCAACTGCTTTAGCTGTTCCTGTTTGTTCATGATTACCTATCTTCCTCCTCTATTACCAAGACGGCCATCCTATACAATGATCGTATCTATATATAAAAATTTAAAAATTAACGCCTATAGATCTGATCTATCAACAAAAAAAAGCATGTTTTATATTGATTAATTACTTTTAATCATTAAAGATCCGATCTTCATGAAGGTATCATAGTATCTTTATTTCTAGATGTCAATACGTAATTACGATTAGGAGAAGCTTGTACGATTATGTTAATATAGACCTATTATGAAGATACACTGGGGATTACGATGATGAAAAAAACTGCTTTTTCCATGACAATAGATGTACTTGAACAGAAAATTATTAGCGGGGAATGGCCTCCCGGATCACGTATACCAACGCTGCAAGAGATTGCTAAGGACCTGGCAGTAAGCGTATCTACTGTCCGGGAAGCGCTGCGGACGCTGGAAAGCCAAGGAAATGTCAGTATCGAACATGGACGGGGTATGTATGTACGTAACGATCCCTTATTGTTAGAAGATCCTACGGCAAACCTTAAGGAACTAGGCGATATTTCTCTCGTCAAATTACTGGAAGCAAGACTGCTCATTGAACCCAAACTGGCTGCCTTAAGCGCAGAGCATGCGACGCGCTCCCAAGTCAAGCAACTTCGTGCGCTGGCTGACTCTATGATTAACCAGATGGAAGAAGGGGGCCCATTTTTAGATACTGATCTTTCCTTCCATCGTCTCATTGCAGAATCCGCACAGCATCCTGTCCTATTACACATGCTGGATTCCATCTACCCCCTTCTCTCCGAAGGCCGCAAACAGACAAACACCTTGCCACATATGCGTACCAAAGCATCCAATTATCACGTCTTAATTGCGATCGCCATTGAGGAACGACACAGTGAGCAGGCAAGGCAGCTCATGCATAGCCACATTTATGACATGCTTGAAGCATTAAAGAAGTAATAGCTTGCCTTCTGATTTACATATGACAGTTATTTTCACAATGCTTGTATTACATGTCCTGTTGTTTCTTAATAGTTTTCGTATTTTTTCATTTTTCGTGTAGTTCGAGTGTTTCATCTATTAAAGTGTAGTTGCTTTCGTCAGCTTTCGATTTCGAACGTATTTTGTGTGACTTTTTATTGATCATATTCAAAATATAGCCCTGACCTATTCGTCAGGGCTATTCACTTTCATTAAATCCAAAAAAGAAATCTGATTATTTTCTCCTTAATGACAGAAATAAACAGTCTTTGTTCTCGAATCCGTCTTGGTTATTTTCACTGTTACTGATTGGTCCCAATTCCAAACAATCAGTACACATTTTGTTGCTGTACGCATCCAGTCGGTAAACACTTTCCTTATGTATCCCAATCCCGCCAACCCTACGGCTTATTTCCTTCTTGGCTATACAGCACCTTAAACTCGAATTTAAACGTCACTGAAAATGTCGGCTTCCTATTAAGTTCCGTGATAAATTTTTGCTTCCTTAGAGCAATTAAACCCGTAACCCACTGAGCAGCGAAGGACTTACGGCTAATGCCCATCAGTTTTTATCTGCATATAGCCCGGAAGGTAACTGCAGCCCATCAGCAAAGCCCCAATCATCTAGATCATCGCCGTTCCGATCCCAAGAGGAGTAACCATTAGCAAGCAAATCTGTAAATTCATCTTATGTTCCCGAGAGCACCGCGCCCATACTAAGCCAGTTTTTCTTACGACTAACACCTGTTATGCTGCCCATCATCGCTCCTTCATTACCTAAATTGCAAACAAAAAAGACACCTGCGTCGAGTGCCTTTTGTTCTAGTGGTTTAAATTCGTGTTTTTTATAATATCAGGCGCCGAGTAATTGTATCAATTCCTTTGACGATGCAGTACTGCAGGCTGGCAAGCCAATCCGATCCCATCAAGTAGACAACGACGTCATGAGCTGCCAGCAGCAGCGAGTTAATAACATTTTGAGCGCGAGTGTGTGATTTAAAATAACAGCTAAAATGGCTATCGATTTTAATAAGTCTAACCATTCATATCTTTGTCTTCCTTCCATGATGACCCCCAAATATATTTACTATTCTTTAAATCAATGCACAATTCCCACGATGGGCAACGGCTGCTGCGGCTGGCAATGCTGCGAAATTTCGAGTGACTATGCAACCGTCATATTACCCAAATATCTGGCTCTGTCCAATATCTCCACACTTTTTCAATGGACTTAGAGAAAGGTTTATATTTGCTCTAACTCTGCTTAAACGATGGGGAACCAACCTGGTATGCTTGTATAGTACTCCCACATATGATCTGAAATCACCAGCTCTTTTTGATCCTCTTTTGATAAAGTGGTACGAATTTTTTCTTCTTCACCAGCTTCTACCTTCTGTACCCAATGCGGTTCCATAATCAATTCCCGCCCTAAAGCGATTAAAGGTATCCCTGTTTCCAATGCTTTCATCACTTCATCGGGTGTGCGCAGCATCCCAACACCCATTACTGGAATTCGATCACCAACTCGATCATGAACCATTACACCAGGCGATGTTTGATCATTTGCATCACGGATCGAGCCATTCCAAAATGCTCCCACCGAAATGTGGAGGTAATCCAGTTGCTGATCAGCCAATCTGTCCACTAAATGCAACGTATGGTTTCCAAGCAACGCAGGCCGGGACCGAAAGTAATTCGAAAAGCGATCAGACGCCAACTCGGTTACGTGGGACGGAACTTGGTCATTATCGCCGATAAAGCAAAGATACAACCGCTCACACTTCTCGGCCGCAAGGCTTATCGCGACCTACTTGTGATTCAGGAGTTGTATCGTCAGCAACTTCAAATGTATAACAAGGAATCCCATCAGATAGAAGACCGAATCGTCAGCATTCATCAACCGCATATCAGACCGATCGTTCGCGGGAAAGCCAAGGCGCGAGTTGAGTTTGGAGCCAAAATCGCGGTCAGCATGACGAATGGCTATGCGTTCCTGGATCGACTATCGTGGGACAACTTCAACGAGAGCACGACGATGATCGATGTAATCGAGCAGTACCGCCCAGGATACCGGCGAACGAAACGCGATTGAAGGCAAGTTTGGAGAAGGCAAGCGCAAATATGGGCTTGCCTGCATTCGAGCACGCCTTGCAAAGACAAGTGAATCGGTGATTACGCTGCAACTTCTGGTAATGAACCTGGAGCGCAGGCTCCGCATTCTTTTTTGTCTTTTTTTCGCGATGTTACCTCGCGGCCGCCTTACTCTAAAGTTCCATTAAATTATCGTTCAGCAAGCCCTAAGTAGGTAGCAAAACTCCTGGAATGCTACTTTATCCATTCTGGAAAGTAATATTTTTATCTGTTTCTTATTCAACTGACCACCCACTAATTTCATTTTAGGAGATTCTTATGTTAGTCATTTTACATTTTTATACATGATAATAATTCCACTAAAATGAGCAAAATACCTTCATTTCTCCCATAAGAAAACCGTCCTTGCGGACGGCCTCTGGCAATTGAGTTCAGTTTGGCGAGTGGGAGGGTAGCAAGGTGGGCTACGATTGCCTCTTGAACTTGTGTACATTTGATCATATTTTTATTGGTTTAAACACAAGATTCAAAGGGCAACCGCTGACGCTTCTCCGCTCCACCTTCCCGCCCTTTCTGTCCATGCACACCTTTGTAGAATTCCGGGTACATCTCTCTTTCACAGCCGAACTTGGGCGGTACATTTGGATCTCCAACATCCATTCGATCGAAGGTTTATGCCCTTTATTAAGTCAAAAAGTTAACTTTCCTGAGAAACGTAAGCGTTGCGCCCAGCTCCTAGACCGACAAGAAGCAAAAGCACGCTGACGATTACAAGAGTCATCAAGGATAACGACCAAGCATGCGTGACATCATGAAGAAATCCGAACAGAATCGGACCGGCCGCCGCCAGAAGATACCCGACCGACTGAGCCATCCCTGACAATTCCGCCGCTTGCCTGGAGTCCTTTGTTCGAAGTCCGAAGAAAGCGAGAGCCAAACTAATGCTTGACCCTACGGCGATTCCAATGCAAATCATCCATAACCATGTCAATTCCGTTTTCCCCGTCAGCAAGCCAATATATCCGATAAGGTGGAAGAGAACGGTCATCGCGACAATACCTCTTTGGTTCTTATTCCGGGCAGCAATAATCGGAACGATAAAAGAAAACGGAAGACTAATGAACTGCATTCCAGCTAACATCCATCCGGCGGTAGCGATGCTCATTCCCCGCTCATGAAGCAGCTCCGGTAACCAATTGGCATTGATATAGAACAGAAAAGATTGCAGACCCATGAACAAAGTAACTTGCCAGGCCAGCTTCGAGCGCCAGACAGAGCCTCCTTTAGCTGGAATAGAGGCATAGGTGCGGCGACTCCGCAGCTGCGGCAGCCAACACAAAACCGCGAGTCCTGCTAACAATGCCCAGCACCCTAATGACCCTCTCCAACCTAATCCGGCTCCAACCGAGAGAGGTATGCTTATTCCTGAGGCCAGCGCTCCGAATATATTCATGGATGCGGAGAAGGCTCCAGTCATGGGTCCAACTTGGTCAGGAAAGTCCCTTTTAATTAAACTAGGCAGAAGCACATTCCCAACCGCAATTGCAAGCCCAATGACCAGAGTCCCAACAAACAAAGCCGTAACGGAGGGTAACGATCGCAATAGGATGCCTGCCGTTAACAATACCAAGCTTGCCATCAAGGAAGATTCCATCCCTATCCGGTGCGCTATCTTGGGTGCAAGCGAAGAAAGGATGGCAAAAGCGAGCAGCGGCAAAGCACTAAGCAGGCCCGTAATTGTATTAGACAAATGGGTTTGGGAATGAATATATCCAACCAACGGACCCAGTCCAGTGATGGGTGCCCTAAGATTCGCTGCAATGAATAAAATCCCCAAAATCAGCCAAACTATACTGGCTCGGGAATGTACGGCTACTTCTTTATTAACGTTATCAAAAATCAAAGCGAATACCTCCTCCTGTCTTCCGTCGCTAAGTTGTCTTTACGAGGCCGGGATAAGCTTGATTTTGGCTTGCGATTGACCAGATAAATGCTGATTCCAATGAGAACAAGCCCGACCAAAAGGTAGCTGGAAAAAGCTTCGTTCAAAAACAGCACGCCGCTAATAACGGAGATGACCGGGACGAGAAACGTATAAGAAGCAACTTGGCTGGCATCGCCTGCATTCACTAGCGTGAAATAAACAACCCAAGAGGCCGAAATCCCAACAACGATCCCAAATACAAGTCCAAATAAATAATGCCCATTCCACACGATATCCGACCATTTTTCCGTAATCGAACCAACAGAAGTCAGCGCGATTCCCCCGATTGTACATTGAAAGGCCACCAGCCAAATGGAATCTATCCGC
Organism: Pristimantibacillus sp. PTI5; assembly: GCF_048572955.1. Classification (GTDB taxonomy): domain Bacteria; phylum Bacillota; class Bacilli; order Paenibacillales; family Paenibacillaceae; genus Pristimantibacillus. The sequence continues at coordinate 4,370,249 of NZ_CP183886.1, read as the reverse complement.
GAGCTCACTTTTTTGACATACACCGTGCCGATAGCCCAACTGAATGCCGTAATAAGCGCCAATACGATACCCAGGACAGCTATATGCCCCGATAACCCTCCCGCGCTTACAGCAGCCACGCCAAGGACCCCGATAATCAAGCCCGTTACCTTTAAACCCGTCATCAATTCTCCTAACCATAACCAGGCCAAAATCCCGACAAGGACAGGCTGAAGATAAACGATAACCGAGAACAATCCCGATGGCATATGCATCATCCCGACGGTCTGCAGCCCATAGAACAGAGCGACGTTAAACAGGGATGAAGTCAGATAGACCGGCCAGTTTTCTTTCCAGCGTATTTCTTTCCGTTTGGACCAATAGCCGACGATTAATAATATTCCTCCGATCAACGTGCGCAATCCGGCGAATAGAAGAGGAGGCGTATATTCAAGAGCGATTTTATAAATAGGCCACGATATTCCCCATACAATAACAAGAAAAGTGACCAGACTTATGGTTTTGGATCGCGATAAATTCTTCATGTTGGCTACCATTCTCCTATTCTCTAATCTAATTATACTAAGAATCAATCATACGCCCCTTCTTTTTAGTTATCAAATTACTTTTTTTAGTAATCATTTTTTTGAATATATTGGTTAAAGCTTGTTTGAAAAATAGGCCATGAACTCTACTCGCGTAGATATTCATGACCTTCTCAGTGCATCTTTAATATGTTTTACGTACTGAGTTTAAGACAGGAGCGCCCCGCCCTCAATCAGGATAACGGAGCCAGTGGTGAATCCGTTTTTCGCAAGGTAAACATAAGCTTCGGCAATATCTTCCGACTGCGCGATCCGTCCGACAGGCAATTGGCGCGCAATGGCATTGAACATGGATTTCCGGTCTTCCTCCGGCATACCTGCATAGACAGGCGTATCTACGATTCCGGGAGAAACCACATTGACCCGAATCGGGGCAAGATCCACCGTCAATCCCCGCATTAAACCCTCCAACGCCGAGTTGATCGCAGCCAGCGTGGATGCCCCCTTCGGAGGCCGTTTGCCGTAAACGCCGGAAGTCAAGGAGATGGAACCTTCTTGGTTCAAATAGGGGATAGCCGCTTTAACGGTGATATACTGGCCCCAGAACTTGCTGTCGAAGGCAGTTTGCGCCTCTTCAACCGGCAATTCGCGGAACTCACCCATCGCGCCTTCGCCAGCGGTGATCACCAAGTGATCAAACTTGCCAACCTTTTCGAAAAATTCCGCGGCTTTCTCTTCACTCCGAAAATCCAGCTCGTAAGCTTCAACATTCCCGCCAAGCGTTTGTTTGGCTTCCGAGAGCTTGGCAGCGGAACGGCTTGCGATAACTACCTTTGCCCCTTCATCCAGAAATGCCTTGGCAGTCGATAATCCAATACCTGATGTGCCTCCTACAACTATGACTCGCTTCTCTTTCAATGACATTCGGATAGCCTCCCTATTTTCCCATTAATGATAAGCCCGCTCATATTGCTTTGGAATGGTGGTATATTCACTTCTAAGCGATTTAGCAGCATGGATAGTCCAGTAAGGATCTCGAAGCATGCCACGGGCGATCGCCACTAAATCCGCTTCTTCGCTGCAGATGACGGATTGAGCAAGTGCCGGGTCCTCAAGCATGCCTACAGCTACGACGGGCACCCCAAGAGCCTCCCGAATTTTGCGCGCAAAAGGAACTTGATAACCTGGGTAGTTGCCAGGCTTTCTTTCCCCTACGGGTCCTTCCCCGCCAGAACTTACATGAAAGACATCTACACCTGCTGCATGGTAAGCTTTAGATAACTTAATGGCATGTTCCATACCATAACCCCCATCCGCGTACTCTACGGCAGTGATTCGGAAAAATAACGGCATATCTGCAGGCATTTCCTTTTTGACCGCTTGTATGACCTCTACCCCAAATTTGGTCAGGTCTTGTCCATACGCATCTTCGCGTTTGTTGGTAAAAGGGGATTGAAACTGATGAATTAAATATCCGTGCGCCCCGTGAAGTTCAATCATATCTACGCCTGCCTGAACAGCCCGGCGGGCTGCATCAGCGTAGAGCTGTACCATCTGATTTACCTCATCGACTGTAAGTGCGCGGGGCATCTTATAGCGGGATCCCGGATATGGTATAGCGGAAGGGGCCACTGGCTCTTTAGCATCTTCCGCTTTTCGGCCAGCATGAGCAATTTGAATCCCAATCTTGGCCCCGTGAGCATGAACCCCATCAATAATTCTGGCAAATGCCGGAATATGGTCATCGGACCAAATCCCTAAATCAAAGTCGGTTATTCGACCATCCGGCTCAACGCCCGTCATTTCCATGATGATCAAGGCTGCACCGCCAATTGCGCGGCTAAGGTAGTGAACGTAATGCCATTCGTTGGGTTTGCCATCCCTAGCGGTTACGGAATATTGGCACATGGGGGCCATGACTACCCGATTTTTCAATTGTAAACCTTTAATTTCATAAGGAGAAAATAAGTGATTGGTCAAGTCAGAACCTCCATTAATTGATTGTTTACATAGGTCATATCATCAACTCTTCGCCTATCGGATATTCCCATAGTCCCAGTTTTCCCTTCACTGGAATATAGAGCTTCAGCAGACGGAAACCCGCTATTTCCCACGCAAAATAACCTGGACTGTAATCGCCTAACATGAAGTCATCCCCCGTCACGACCTTCCCGCAATCCAGAATGGCTGAAGTATGATTAGCGTCGATGACTTGATAACAATTCGTAAGCTCGCAAGTTGCAAGGATAACCCCCGTAGGGAGGTTTTGTTCCGTATAGCCATTCTTGGCGAGTAAAGAACGGATGGGTTCATATTTGCAGGCCTGCTTATCGACTTTCTGGCTTGCATGAATGGCCAACGGACCGCGATACCGGGTCTTCCAGGATCTTGTTTCATAGAGAGTCTCGCCTTGGACAAGCAGAGTCGCCCACGGTTGAATCATGGATAATACTTTCATTCCTCTACGCTCCATTACTGTTCATAATGAAGTACTATTCCCCAAACATTCTCCAGACTTTCCATACCCGCATAAAAAAGACGCAATCCCTCCGGTCGCATTAGACCTTCGGGAACAACCTCTGTTTCACACGCTCAATTAAGCCTGAATTTCGTTTACGATTTGTCGTAGACCCTCTTCGAGTGACGTGGCCGGACGTCCAAGCAGCTTCTGAAGATCATTGCTCTCGACTTCCAATGCGCCATTGCGAATCGCACTCTGAATTCCAACCAGAATCGGAACGACCGGTTCATGTACACCTACGCTGCTCATTATGCTGGCATAAGTTTCGTCATCCACTTGTTGAACGTGAACTTCCCGGCCCAAGACACCGGCAAGGACAGAAGCTAGCTCTTCTTGTGTAGCAAGTTTGCCGGACAGCTCATACACGGAATTCTCATGGCCAACGCCCGCCAGTACGGCTGCAGCTGCTTGTGCATAATCGCGACGGGTCGCCCAGCCTACTTTGCCGGATCCCGCCGAAGTCAACCAAGGTGCTCCTCCAAGAACTGCTTGAATGCTGCTAGTCTCGTTCTCCAAGTACCAGTTGTTGCGCAGGTAGGAATAAGGAATCCCCGAGTTTCTGATGGCTTCCTCAATGGCACGACACACCGGCGCAAGGAATATCGTGTTCTCGCTAACGTTTCCTAAACTGGTATAAGCAATGAAACCGACATTAGCGCGCTTAGCAGCCGCTACAGCCGCAGTATGCTGGCGAGTCCGAGTTTCGTTGTCGCCGTCCGTGGAAACGATCAAGAGGCGGTCGATACCTGCGAACGCTTTTTAAAGCGGAATGTTTACTGGTCCCCGTTTTTGTCAAGGGCAGATCCCGCTCGTCAGTTTCGTTCCAAACACCGGTACTGAGCAAAGAACCTTCTTTTGTCATTTCATAAATTAAATTTTGAACTCGATCTATCGAAAGCTTCTCTATTCCCGCTAGATAACTCCACTGATCCTCATAAGGCTGAAAAGTCTCGTCCACGAATACACTATTTCCTTCCCGACGAGGAACTCCCTGCAGAGGAAGTGCAAACAAATTTCCAAACCACCTTTTGGAAGCGTATCCTGATTTGGAAATAATCTATCATACGAATCAAATGAAATCTGGTACGTATCGGCGTTCCATCGTCTTTGTTAATATGGCGCATCCAAATTTCCTTGCAATGACAGCTTCAATCGGTTGCTGAAAAAAGAACCAGATATGCCCACCATTCCCCGAACGAGAACGCTCAAGTGTAGCCGGGATGTGCCATTCCTTGCAAGTTGCCAATACTGCCGCGGCATCTTGCTGCCAATTTTGCTTATCGAAATCCATTGCAAGAAACCAGCAAGTCTCATCTTGAAGCATAGGATAGATTCCAATAGTGCGATTCGTTTTAGCATCGAGATGTCGAGCAACAATACCATCCGACAAAGGTTCAAATGCTTGATGGGGACATTCCGAGCATTTGATTTGCGGCTTTTTACATACAACGGTCCACTCATTCTGACAATCTGGTGAATACCCGGATTTTCCGGCTTTGTTCGTCCATCGAACGGGATAGACATCCTCTCTCTCACGAAATAGAGATCGGTACAATGCTATTTTTTTCTACGACTGACCAATTAACGTACAATACTTGTTTTCTGTCTCTCGAAGGTACTTTGCTGGATTTCTTCTGAAGCGACGACGCTTGGTTGTATCCTCTAATCGTGAATTCTATCTTTTTCTTTCAGTATGAAATGTTTCATAACTTACACGTTGGAGTCTGCTTAGGATGTTCTTTTGGCGGAGAGCGTCATCTACAAAAACAACAAATTCTCCGGAGCGAACGATGTACTCGTTCCAACTTCGGAGTCCTGTCATACGCCGATGGCGTGTTTTCGTTTTTCGAAAGAACCTTTCGTGGTCATTATTCGTCCGAGGGACATGTGAGTGGTCGTAACAGGTAAAGAGTCCTTTCCAGAATCCCTTAGTATAGCTCTTAAAATTAGATACCATAGGATGATCGGTTTCTCCTATGTAGGTCAAATCTACCCATTGTAACAAACACTGCATGTGGAATCGTACCGAATCGCTGCTCTGATTCACAGTAGGATTCATTAGGTCTGCTACGTACTGCAGTGGGAGAGACCAGCGTTTTACTTCTTCATATAGTGAGCGGAATTCGTTTAATTTACTGAATATTCTAAATACGTTTTGAAGGAGCGAAGGCTCTTTTTTTACTCAGGCAGCTTTCAAGCGATGCCTGAATTGCTTCTGATGTCTCATAGATTCGAAGAACTGGCAGATCTAACGGAGGGTTTCCATCTTCAAGAAGAACAGAGCGTACGGCAGCCAAATAGTCTTTTGCCACCTCGGCTTCTTCCGAGTCATCTTCATCCAGCTTTCTTTCAATAGCACGAATGCCACGGAGACTTTTCTTTATGCCTGTTTTTAATTCTCGATCAAGGTCCACAATGGGCTTAGCAATATCTTTTAAGTAGTGATATTGACAATACTGATACGGAACTTTAGGGAGCAGTGACTCCATGGCAAGACGAATAGACTGCTGCCCATCTGAAACGATACCAATGATAGGAAAACCTAATTCAATGACAGGTTGTATGAGGCTCCGCAGTTCTTCGGCGGAACTGCTCTTTACGCTTTTGGCAACGAGAATGGTTCCGCTGAATATTTCTCGGATGACATAAAGCGTTTCATTGCTGGCTTCTTCCCGTTTCTCACTGCATAATATTTTGCCACAATAATCACCACCATATTTCGACTATACATAGTATATAAGTCTATCGGTAGTTTTTTTTGTAATATATTGTCGAACATTTTTTTTTTTTGGTAATAGCCCCTATCTATCCTCTGCCTAAAAGTGAAGAGCGAACAGTTTGTGACATTAAACAAAAAACACCTGATTTCAAACATCAGATGTTTTCTTGAAATCACCTATTTATTTCGTCAACAATCAGTCAACTCAATCATTTCCGTACTTCTGTTTCACATTCCCATTTCGCCTGTACTACTCCCCAAACCCGCTCCACCGCTGTAATCTCATCGATCTGTACCACCCATCACTAGCAAAGCCACCGATTCTACGTGAACGGTATGCGGGAACAGGTCGACAGGTTGCACGGTTTGAAGCGTGTAGCCGAATGGTAGCAATTCAGTTACGTCCGTTGCGAATGTGTCAGGATTGCATGATACATAGACGATTCGTTTTGGTTTGGAGCGTCCAATGCGGCGCATCACTTTCCCGCCGGCTCCGCTACGTGGTGGGTCAATCAACAGAATATCAGCGAATCCAAAATGATCATGCATCTCATCTAGTCCCCTTCGTGCATCACGGGCAAGGAATGTCGTGTTATGCAAATCATTATCGATGGCATTGCGTTTGGCTGATTCAATCGATGTCTCAACAATCTCGATTCCCGCCAATTCTTTCACACGTGCGGCAAACGGTAATGAGAACGTACCGACACCACAAAACAGGTCGATCATTTTCTCATCTTCCTTTGGTTTCCCCATCTCAAGCGCAAGCTCCACAAGTTTTTTGGCCTGTGAAGGGTTCGTCTGGAAGAATGTATCAAACCAAAGACGATAACGATAGCCTGCCATTTCATCATAAATGAAATCACGCCCCGCTAACAAATGAGTATCCTCGGATTGTGTGCGATCACCCCAGTCTGTGTTCACAAGCCAAAGAAGGCTTTTCACATTGGGGAACTTCTTCGTGATCCGCTCGACAAGATTGTCAACTGCAGATGCCAATTCACCGTCAGGCGATTCAGTAGCAAACAATGCCAACATCATTTCGCCGGTCGCAAATGATTCCCGCACCATCAAATGACGAAGAAGGCCTTCATGTGCATCTTTGTTATAGCCATTAAGGCCGAACTCTTTTACCCATTTGCTAACTTCCAACATGCCTTCGACCATATTCCGGCCTGCAATTAGACACGTTTCCAGTGGGATGATCTTGCGGAAATTCCCTTGTTCATGCTGTCCAACATCCCCTTCAGGCGAAAAGGTGAACTCCATCTTATTACGGTAATGCCAAGGGTTGTCCATGCCGATCGTATCTTGTACCAGTTCAGGATTTAATCCCTCACGTATCAATGCGTTCTTCACTTGCTTGGTCTTATACTTCAATTGACCTTCATACGTCCAGTGTTGCCATACACAACCTCCGCAAAGCTCAAAATGAGGACAAGGCGCATCCGTCCGTTCGGGGCTTGCCGCTAGAATTTCTTCAGGCATTACTTTTACTCTTCGCTTATCGGGGTGTTCGACGACAACTTGTACGGACTCCCCTTTGAGCGTCTGTGGAATCGTCAGCCTCAGCTTTCTAGGATTGGAACCCCTATCACTCTCACGCAAAATCACAGCTTGTCCATTGCCTTTATCATCTAAATGGTCAATTTCCGCGAAGAGCGTTTCTTCTTTTATAATAGTCAAGGAATAATTCCCCTTTCAACAGTTAATTCATGTATTGAAGGATTATTGCCACAATGCTTGTGTACCTCTCCAAACGACATACTTTGTCATTATAGCGAAAATGGATCAGAATGAACATGCACTTCTTACACATTCAAAAACATGAAGGTGCAATAAATGAAAAGAAATGATACTATTTATGATGGTTATAGGTCTTTGCTATAGATCGTTTGTATATGTTGCAAAAGGAGAAGATTAAATGAGTAACGAACATAACTTTTGGCTTGATTTACCGAAGCCGTTTTTTATACTAGCACCAATGGAAGATGTCACAGATGTTGTATTTCGTCACGTCGTTAGTGAAGCTGCAAAACCCGACGTATTTTTCACAGAATTCACAAGTACAGATAGTTATTGTAACCCTGTAGGGATAGACAGCACTCGTGGTCGGTTGATGTTCACAGAAGATGAGCAACCGATCGTCGCTCATATTTGGGGCAATAAGCCAGCTTTGTTTGAACAGATGAGTATGGATATGAAAAAACTTGGTTTTCGTGGTATCGATTTAAACATGGGATGCCCCGTACAAAACGTTGCATCCAATGGAAAAGGTGCTGGATTAATACGACATCCTGAAGTTGCGGCAGAAATTATTCAAGCAGCCAAAGCAGGTGGATTACCAGTGAGTGTTAAAACAAGATTGGGGTACTCTGAAATTGATGAGTGGCGCGATTGGTTAGCACATATATTGAAACAAGATATTGCGAATCTTTCCATTCACCTTCGTACAAAAAAAGAAATGAGTAAAGTAGATGCACACTGGGAACTAATCCCTGAAATCAAAAAATTACGCGATGAAATTGCTCCAAATACGTTATTAACTATTAATGGAGATATTCCTGACCGCGCAACCGGATTAAAATTAGTAGAACAATACGGTGTTGATGGTATCATGATTGGCCGCGGCATCTTCACCAATCCATTTGCTTTTGAAAAAGAACCTAAAGAGCATAGCGCAAAGGATTTTCTCAATTTACTACTTTTACAGCTAGATCTTCACGATAAATATTCAACTGAAACCGTACCACGTTCATTTAAACCGCTTCTTCGCTTTTTCAAAATCTATGTTCGTGGATTTAGAGGCGCAGGCGAACTAAGAAACCAATTAATGGATACCAAGTCAACTGATGAAGTACGTCGTTTAGTTAACAATGTTTTAGATGAAGTTTTAGATAGAAGTATCCCACCTGTACATGATTAAAAAGACTTGCAGTTAAAACAAGTCTTTTTAAGGAATTATAGTTTTATTCTAAATAGAACTCCAGTTCCAATAACTTCATTAAAAATAATAAGAGACCTTCCAGAGTTCAATGAACTCATGGAAGGTCTCTTATTTTTGCACGATGTGGTCAAACGGGGTTTCCTCTCAAGGAAACCCTTGATGCATAAGGGATTTAACCCCTTATTACATCATGCCGCCCATACCGCCCATGCCGCCCATATCTGGCATGCCAGCGCCTGCGCCCTTCGGCTCAGGTTTGTCAGCAACAACGGCTTCAGTTGTCAAGAACATAGCTGCAACGGAAGCTGCGTTTTGTAGTGCCGAACGCGTTACTTTAGCAGGGTCAACGATACCAGCTTCGAACATGTTCACCCATGTGCCGGTAGCTGCGTTGTAGCCTACGCCGATTTTTTCGTTTTTCAGACGCTCAACGATAACGGAGCCCTCTTGGCCTGCGTTAGCTGCGATTGTGCGAAGCGGCTCTTCAAGGGAACGAAGAACGATATTCACGCCTGTTTGCTCGTCGCCTTCTGCTTTAACAGCAGCAACGGCATTGTATACGTTAATGAGGGCAGTACCGCCGCCCGATACGATACCTTCTTCAACCGCTGCACGAGTGGAGTTGAGGGCATCTTCGATGCGGAGCTTGCGCTCTTTCAATTCTGTTTCTGTAGCTGCGCCGACTTTGATTACAGCAACGCCGCCGGACAATTTTGCAAGACGCTCTTGAAGCTTCTCGCGATCGAAGTCGGAAGTTGTTTCTTCCAGTTGAGCGCGGATTTGGTTCACGCGCGCAACGATGTCAGCGGAGTTGCCGCTGCCGTCAACGATGATTGTCGTTTCTTTTGTGATACGGATTTGACGAGCGGAACCCAGGGATTCAACGCCAGTCGATTTCAGCTCAAGGCCGAGCTCTTCCGTGATCACTTGGCCGCCTGTAAGAGCAGCGATATCTTGAAGCATTGCTTTACGACGGTCGCCGAAGCCTGGCGCTTTAACCGCTACGCAAGTGAATGTTCCGCGAAGTTTGTTCACTACAAGCGTAGCTTGAGCTTCACCTTCAACGTCTTCAGCAATGATTAGCAATTGTTTGCCGGATTGAACGACTTTCTCAAGAACCGGAAGGATCTCTTGAATGCTCGTGATTTTTTTGTCAGTGATAAGGATGTAAGGGTTGTCTAGGACAGCTTCCATCTTATCTGTATCTGTGATCATGTATGGTGATACATAACCGCGGTCGAATTGCATACCTTCAACCACTTCAAGCTCTGTAACAAAGCCTTTCGACTCTTCTACAGTGATAACGCCGTCGTTGCCGACCTTTTCCATAGCTTCAGCAATCAATTGGCCTACTTCATCGTCAGCAGACGAGATGGAAGCAACTTGAGCGATCGATTGTTTGCCTTCGATTGGTTTCGAGATAGCTTTCAGCTCTTCTACTGCAGCTTTAACGGCTTTCTCGATACCTTTGCGGATAACCATCGGGTTAGCGCCGGCTGTAACGTTTTTCAAGCCTTCGCGAATCATCGCTTGAGCAAGTACAGTTGCGGTAGTCGTACCGTCACCTGCAACGTCGTTTGTTTTTGTTGCTACTTCTTTAACAAGCTGAGCGCCCATGTTTTCGAATGCGTCTTCAAGCTCGATTTCTTTCGCGATGGACACACCGTCATTCGTGATAAGCGGGCTTCCGAATTTTTTCTCAAGGACAACGTTGCGGCCTTTTGGACCTAGTGTTACTTTAACCGCGTTTGCAAGAGCGTCAACTCCGCGCAGCATTGCGCGACGAGCATCTTCGCTAAATTTAATTTCCTTAGCCATTAACGTAAAACCTCCCAAAATAGTTTAAGTAATTTTGTTATAACGTATCTTGCCTTCTATGTGACCCTTGACGGGCAGCTATTCAAAAATCGCGTGAATTTCGCTTTCCTTCATAATCAAATACTCTTTGCCTTCGTATTTGATTTCAGTACCCGCATATTTGGAGAAAAGAACGCGGTCGCCTTCTTTAACTTCCAAAGCAACACGAACGCCATCTTTCAGCGTACCGCTGCCGACTGCTACCACTTTACCTTCTTGCGGCTTTTCTTTCGCCGAATCCGGCAATACGATACCGCTAGCGGTTGTTTCTTCTTTCGCGATTGCTTCGATCAATACGCGTTCACCCAAAGGTCTGATCATTGAAAATAGCCTCCTTCAAAATTTGTCGCTTCTTAGTTTCTCGTTAGCACTCGAAACCTTCAAGTGCTAACAACTATTTTTATCATACTCATTTTCGTTATCAATTTCAAGTGCTTGGTTTTAATTTTCCGTTTATTTACACAAGGCAAGCCGGAACGCTATTCTTTTGCGGATAAAAGTTGTATTCCTCCGCTTTTGGGCAGCAAAAATACCTTCTGCAACTTGCGCCTCATATACAACAGCCCCAGCCGATGAGACTGCCGCGATACCACAAAAACCGAGCAGTTATGACAACTTTCGCATGTTTTTTCTGTCTTTCTTCTATATAAATGCCGCATCATTAGCAGCTTCCTGCATCCGACTGCAATCCCAATACAAACAGGCAGGCGTACGAATCATCCATCGTCTGCCTGTCTGCTGTTTGTTTCATATTACTTTAATGCCGTGTCTATCCCAAATTCTTGTCCAGCCCACGCCTTCTTCGACGTCCATGCCTCATCCGCCCCGCTCCAAAACGGGTGCTCGCTCGCCAGACCCAAAGGCAAAAATACGGCTGCGCATAGATAGAGGCTGCCCGTGGAAATGTAACGCTCGCCAATATCCCGCTGATGCCCGCAAAAACCGATCGTAAGCCAGCCCTCAGGCGTAAAATTGCCCGGTATTTCCATCGTTCGGCGGATGGCTGCCGTCAAAGCGCAGCGTACCTGGGCCGGACTGACGCTTTTCGGCAAATCATCCAGCAGGGCACTTTGAGCTAGGCTCTGGAACGCCCCGAAGCGATATGCAAGCGAGCGTCCAATCGGCGGATAGGTTCCATCGGTTCCGATCAACCGCTCGAGCACCTCCGCATATCGCCGAGCCCTGCCGGTTATGGAAGCCTGCATGGCATCCCACTCTCCGTACTGGTCGCCTGCTGCGGCAAGCACGTCTACAAGCATCGGCTGAATGACGAAGCTGTTGTAATAATCCCAATGAAATTCAGGTCCGTCGCCATAGGCGCCGTCGCCCAAATACCATTGTTCATGCTGCTTTAAGGCATAATCGATCCGCATCGGATCCCAATCGCCCTCACCCAGCTTAAGCAAAGCCGCTTCAGTGGTTGCCGCAAACAGCAGCCAGTTCGAGAAAACAGGCTTTCTCGTCCGTGTTTGCTTCAGCGCTGCAATGACATTTTTTTTGACCCGCTGCTCCAGCTTTTCTCCCAGCTCGACCGGCGCGCGAAGGATCGCTAGCGCCAAAAAAGCGGCGTCGACAATCGGCTGGAAGCCATCGCTGAAGTTCATGTAATCCGGCGAATCCGGATCGGTCCCTGCGTCTATGGCTTCGCGGGCCAAACCCGCAAACCGGCAGCGAATCTCTTCCTCGTCTCCGTGGAGGGTCCTATTCTCAAGCCATGGAGCCATACCGGACAGAAGCCGTCCAAGCGCTTCCAAATGCGTATATTTCGCCCGGTCAGCCTGAAGCTCCGCCGCCGCAGCAGCCCTTTCTTTCTCGGTTTCGCCCGACACCGCTGCGAACTCAACCGGCATGCTCTCTTTAAGGCGACGCTCCGCGAGCGCCGTCAGGACAGGTTGGCTAATCGCAATCATCTGCTCAAGCCAATAGCGGCGGTCAGAAAACGGAGTGCCGGACTCTTGTCTGCTCATCATCACCCTCTCCCTCCTACCAGAACGTGGCTGAATTTCCTCTCAGCCGCGCCAAGCCTTCAACAAAGAAATAATCACCGTAAATCAGCGGCACATCAATGTTTCTCCGCTCCGGATAATGGCTTGTGCCATGCAAAATCAAGCCCTCTTCCGCTTCGTTATCCCAAGCTCCGTAGTTCTCGTACATGGAGCGGAGGATTCGCTCTCCTGCCGCTTGATACAGCTCTGCCTCTTCATTCGGAACCGCCTTCGCAATTTCCAGCAAGCCGCAAGCCGCACACGCGCCTGCCGATGTATCGCGGTAACGCTCGACGCCGGAAGGCAGCCGGAAGTCCCAATGGGGAACCGAATCCTCGGGTAAATTCGCAAGGAAGAAGTGGGCGACCCGCTTGGCTGCTTCCAAATACCTAAGCTCGCCCGTATAGCGGTAACTTAGCGCCATGCCGTAAATTGCCCATGAGGCTCCGCGCGACCAAGCCGAATTCGGCGCATAGCCTTGCCCGCCGTTCACGCTTTCAAATTCGCCGGTTTGCGGATGGAAAACGACAATATGGTTGACCGAGCCATCCGTCCGGATAAAATGCTCCAGCACCGTATCCGCATGCTCCATCGCCAGATGCTTAAACCTTGGATCGCCCGTCGCCTCGCTCGCCCAGTAGAGCAGCGGCAAGTTCATCATGCAATCGATAATGGCCCAGCCCTCGTTGCGATCTCCCTCGCTCCATGGATTCCATGCTCTTATATAATTGCCTTTTACGTTAAACCGTCCGCTGAGCACGCTCGCAGCCAGCAGGGCGCGTTTACGAGATTGCTCTTCGCCAAGCAGCTTATAACGGGCGACGCTCGTAAGCGACCACATGAAGCCGATATCATGATCCAGCCGGTCAAACCCCATCAGCACCTCATCCAATTGCTGCTCGCATGCCTCGGCAATGTCTTTAAAGCGCTCGTCCTTCGAGTCCGCGTCGCGGTACAACAGCCAAAGCAGGCCCGGCCAAAAGCCGGCTGTCCACCAATGCGGCGCTTCGAGCACATAGGTCCCCTCCACGCTGGCATGCGGGAATCTCGCCCCGATTCGATTGCTTGTCCTCGTTACCTTCTCCTGTACCTTTTCCCATGCTTCATTTGTCCAATTGCTCTTCTCCATATCCATTCCCTCTCCCCTCGGCGATTAAGTAAGCTATGAGTCAAATTGAAAAATAAATGACGCTGACAAAGGCATGCCAGCCGGTATCGATGCCTCGAAATCAAGCGTATACCAAAAGCGTTCGATTCCGAAATGATCGATATCGCTTCTTGCCGTCACCGCCGGTTGCCATATTTGATGGTCATATGCGATGCTGAGTTGACGCTTTCCGGACAGGACGATACGTCCCTCCTGCACCAGCTCAGGAGCAAGAAACGTAATGAAGCGCTCCGTCACATGCAGATTGGCGGCTTCGCTGCTTTCCGTAAATGAAAACAAGTCGGTCAGCATTAACCGCGGAAGCCTTTCTTTTTCCCAGCGGAAACGGCGCTCCAACCGCTCCAGATTGGAAAGCACGTATGCTCCGCTAATCGAAAGCGCCATGTGATCGCAGCTTTCGCCTGTAGACGCTTCCAAAACCGTCGCCCGGAATGCGGAACCATTTTGCTGATGAAGTCCGTTAAGTATAGGAACCGAATGTCCTTGCGAGCCGTTGCACCATATCGAATAACGTTCCAGGCCAAAATATTGCGCCGTATACTTTCCGCTGCCGAGATCCGCCAAATAGGCTTGTCCATCCGCATGCACAATAAAATGGCCTACATCATTGTGGTTATGCGGCTCCTCATTATGACCGCCCTTGGCCGCAAAGCTGTAGCTGCCGCCGTTATCGCTGACATGCCTGGATATCAGCCACTGCACATCGGACAAATAATAGGACTCGGCAGGCCAGATCGCCTTGTCGCCTGAAACTTGCATCCAGTCATCCTTCACCCATATTAAGTTGCGAAGCGCAGGCGCCCAGCGTCCGCAATGATCGGCTGCATACTTTGCTCTCAGGCTTCCATCAGGCACGATCACCTCATTATATTCGTTATGAAGGCAGCAGCTCAGCCCCATAAAGATACCGCTTTCGTTAGTCGAATCTGAGAAATTAATGACCGTGCTGCCTCCTGTAAAGCATTTTTGCTGAAAAAGCGCGATTTCCTTCACTTTACTTGAAGCAAACAAGTCGATTCGCCCGTCGGTCGCCGTTTTTAACAGCTGGGCAAAATAAACGTAATAACCGAATCCGTACTGCCAGTACAAATATCCTTCCGCGCAGGCTCCGTCCTCGCCAAAACCGCTTAAGTAGCAATCGAGCGAACGAAGCACCCGCTCCAGCAGCTCCGATAAGCGTCCCGCTTCCTCGATAAGATGGAGGGCCGCCGCACCAACCGAGCCTGCGCATACCGCAGACCAATTGTGGTCAGCTGTTTCCCAGCCGTAAGGCCCCTGCTCCAAGAAAGGCCGAAACAGCCGCGTCTCTATTTCCTCTTCCACCTGTATGCGCAGCAATGCAGGCAAGCGGTCACCCAAAAGCAGCATCGCTTCGCTAAGCGCAAAACCCGTCTCCGCAGCAAACAAATCAATATCCGGCCTATCCGCTCCTTCATTAAAATGAGCCGGCAGACACCAGGTATACTCATTGCAAATGGACCAAATGATATTAAGGGCCGCCGATTCATAACGCTGGTGATCTGGCTCAAGAATAGCCATGATGACAAATGCATTCAGCCTTTTGCGCCTTTCAAAATAAACCTTCTCGTAGGCCAGCCGTTCTCCCGTATCACCATAGATACGAAAGAGGGCATACGTCAGTTCAGGATCTGGCGTAAGCAAATATCGCTCCGCTTCTGCCCGAATCTCAGCGATTAGCGTCTGATTCGCAGCAGCTTCACGCATCCTTGCCGCAATTCCGACCTGCTCGTCATCCGGTGCGAGAAGCGTCATCCCGCGTTTCCTGCTCTGATCCAGAACGATTCTAATCCGCTCGCTGTTCATGGTTATCATTCCACTCCTATTCAGTCACCGTTTTTGCCGGTTTCTGTATGCCTCTAATCCATTCTACCCGTCCAATCTTGGCGTGCCAAGGCTCGATATGAGAATAATAGGCATTTCCTGCCTGCTGCTTCGAGAACACAATGCCTTACTACTATTATAAAAAAAGAACTCCCATTTCTTTACCGCTATTTTGATCACCTCTACCGCTATTTTGACTTTCTTTCATGGGCAAAAAAATACCGCACAACGATTTCTCGCGCACGGTAATGGTTAAAGCTTCTTTGCTTCTCGGTCATTTGCCGAATTAAATGGTCATGAAGTAAGAGCCAGGCGCAATACAGGCTGTTTCCCTTGTTTCCTTTGTTACCCTACCCTTCTAGATGCTTTTTTCTTAATACGGCTTAATGCGTTATCGATGGACTTCGTGCTCATTCCGATCTGCTTGGCAACCTCTTTATAGGACTTGCAGCTCATGATTTCCGCAAAAACGAGCTGCTCAACCGATGACATCATTTCAAACAATTGATCCAGTCGCTTTTGCTTCTCCTTCAGCTCTTCCTTCTCCAGTAGAACTTCCTCCGGCGTTGGCTCATCGACGACGAAGTCCTTCATGAACTCCTCCGCATCCGGTTCGTCCAGCTTGGTGAAAAAGGAAAGGGAATCGTTTAAACACTTTTGTTTTGTCCCTTTTGCCTTCTTTAAGGCATTGATCATGGCATTATTGATGTGCATTTTGGCAAAAACATCGAAGGCGCCTCTCTCAGGATCAAATTTAACGGCAGCCATATAGAGACCTACGCTGCCATCTTGAAATAGATCTCCTTTTTGAAGGCCTCTGGCATAATACTTGTTGCTAAAGAAACTAATCATCCTCGTATATCGCTCAAACAAGCAATTAAAAGCATCCTCACAGCCGTGCTTGTATAAGCTAACCAGCTCCTCGTCCGTCATTCCTCTTAAGTTTTCTTTCATGACTACGCACCCAGCACCTTATTAATGGATTGCAGAACCCGCTCCTCTTGGAAAGGTTTAACGATAAAATCTTTCGCACCGGCTTGAATCGCCTTAAGCACCATCATCTGCTGCCCCATAGCCGAGCACATGACGACTTTTGCATTCGGTTCGATTTCTTTAATTTGTATAAGCGCATCTATGCCTTCCATGACGGGCATCGTAATGTCCATGGTGACCAAATCAGGATTCAGGCTTTTATATTTCTTTACCGCTTCTTCGCCGTTCTCCGCTTCGCCGACGACATCAAAGCCATTTGCCACCAACATGTTTTTCAGCATCATACGCATAAATGCCGCGTCGTCCACGACCAATATTTTTTTCAATATATGTCACTCCTTATTTTTGCAACAACAGGATTGTATTAATCTGCAAACATTCATTGTAAATTGTTAGTCATTTATAGTCATTATTGTAATCATAAACGGACAGGCAGCAGAGGTAACCGAAAAATCCTTGCGCGACCCCGCAAAATTTTTGCGGGATTCTATAAACTATCGTCGAATAACGGAACAAAAAAAACCGGACCACTTGAAGTGTCCGGGTTAAATCGCATGAGGTTTGTGCCCTTGTCTTTATAGTAATTTAATGAAATCCGTATCCGACAGCAGTCCTAATTGTTTGGCTTTCATGGCTGCCTCGATCCTGGATTTCACATTTAGTTTTTGGAAGAGATTCGTTAAGATGTATTCCAAAGAGCGCTGACTCATTAGCATGATCTCCGCAATTTCCTTGTTGCTCCTGCCTCTTGCAATTTCCTTTACGATTTCATATTCCTTTGCGGTAATCGTCTTTGCCTCGTCGCCGCTAAGGTTCTCGACGACTTCGCTTGACGTTCTTCGCAGCTGCTTCACCAATGAAAGCGGTAGAACGATTTCTCCCCGCAGCGCGCAGCGGACAGCCGTTACCAGCTGCTCCTTGTTGGCTGTCTTGAGGACAAAGCCGGCAATACCGGTTTCGATCATCAAATTAAAATGACTCATGTATTCAAAGCCTGTATGTATGATGATGACAGCCTCCGGAATCATTTCGATTATTTTTTTGGCCAAATCAATGCCATTCATATTCGGCATATGCAAATCGATCAACATCACCTGAAAGGACTGAATTGCCGCGAGCTCCAAGGCTTTATTTCCGGAATGGGCCAAATAAACCTTCATATCGCCTTCTTGCTCAAGGAGCATTTTTGTCCCCTCCATAACGGAGGGGTGATCATCTACTAACAAAATATCGATCATGCTAGGCATACACCTCCTGTTCCGATTTTTGATACTGCAGTGTCATTTAGCCGGTATGGTAATGAGGATGGCTAAACCTTCGTTCGGGGAAGAGTTGAATTCAATTCGCCCTTCCAGGCTGCGCACCCTCTCCTTCATCCCGTAGACGCCCATTCGGTTAAAGCTATCCTCTATTCCGCTTACATCCATACCAATTCCATTATCTATATAGCTCAATTGTATAAAGTTGTCCAGGCTGAATAACGTAATATGGACCTTCCAAGCATTCGAATGCTTTGTTGCGTTCGCGAGCAGCTCTTGTACGATGCGGTAGAGGCCGATAAGAAGGTCATCGCTCGGCGTATGATGAAAATCCGCATAATCAAAACGAATCGAATAATTGGTACGCAGCTGGGTAAACTCGAACAGCGCTTCTAACGACGTTACGAGCCCAGCCTCTTGGAGCATGGGCGGCCTCAGCTCATTGCATGTTATCCTTATTTGATAAACGACATCCAGTAAGCCCTGCGTAATTAATCCCAGCTTCGTTTGCAACTCCTGCGGGATTTGCTCACCCGTTGCGACCTGATCAATCATCCGGTACCAGATCATAAGCTCTTGAAGAGCTGCATCGTGCAAGTCCTGCGACAACCGCTTTCTTTCGTTCTCGGATATGCTGAACAACAGCCTCAACAGCCATGTCGGCGTCACTTGCTGGGAGGTGATTTGCTCAAGCTCTTTGGTTAAGTCTTCAATCACCAGGAAATTATCATATAGAACGCTCGCATAGCGGGTAATCGTCTCCAGCCACACCCTTTTGGGCTCAAGCGATAAAGAAGGCGAGGTTTCTCCGATGCAGAGCAAATAATAGCTGCCCATCAATTCCCCGATTTTCAGGAAATGCCCTTCCTTCAGATCTATGATTTCGCATTTTGGAATTTGTCCTAACGAATAAGCGGTTATTTCACTCATTACCTGCTCCGGTATAGTCGGGTTCCCGCTTTTAACGGTTGCCGACTCCCCGTTGTCTACAAGCACCAGACTGACTTTTTCTATTTTAAGAATATCCTGAATCTCTTTAACTAATCTGCGGTCCAATTCGTGAACCTTCATGATGCCGAATAACTCGCCGGAAAACCGATCCAGACTGGTATGCAGCAAAAAGTACCTATCCTTGCTTTCACGCAGGATTTGCTCGGCATAGTTTTTATCGGCTTCCGCTTTTTTACGATCCGTTATGTCCCGAATCAGCGTAAGTCCTGCATTCCTCCCTTTGTAATAGATCGAATTAGCAATAACCTCTACATCGATGACCGTACCATCGAGACGTAGACTTTTTTGCTCCACCAGCGAGGATACGCCTTTCTGCGCATAAACACGTTCCAACCGCTTTACGGCAAGCTCCCGCGAATCGGGGTGGATGAAACCAAGTATCGACCGATCAACAAGCTCATTTAAGCTTAATACCCCAAACAAAGCGAGCCCCGCCGGGTTGACATACGTAAACTTATAGTCACAATGAAGGATAATCGCTACCGGCGATAGTTCAACCAATTGGCGGTTTAAAGCTTCGCTTTCCTGCAAGGCTTTTTCCGCTTGCTTTCGTAACGAGATGTCTTCGAATACAATCTCTACTGCCGAGCTGTGACTATCATAAATGGCCGCGACGGACACTTCGATCCTTTGTCCGTTCTTCTGAATAACCGTCATTTCTACGGGAGTAATATAACCTAAACGTACGCTTTCCTCCAATAAGCCCTTGGAACGGCTCTTCTCCTCATCAGGAACCCAATCCCACGGCTTCGATCCGATCACTTCCTCCAGATTATCCGCTCCAAATATCTTTAACCCGCTAGGATTAATATAAATAAGCTTCTCATCCTTGAAGACGGAGATCGCAGTCGGAGAAAGCTCTACCAATCTGCGATAGCGTTCTTCACTTTCCTTTAAAGCCGCTTCCATCCTATTGCGCTCTGTAAAGTCGTTAAAGACATGAAGCGAAATATTCGTATGTTCGTCATATATGTTGGTAACCTCCGCCTCGACGGTTTGTCCATCAAGACGAATGAGCGTATATTCAATCGGGCCCGAATATATCCTGTTCGATATCTCGTTCCCCCCGCTTTGAGCTTGCAGCTTTTCATACGGAGAAACGATATCGTAAATACATTTTCCAACAATATCATCCATATGCTTGGCTCCCAGAAGACGAAGCCCCACAGGATTAATATAAATAAATTTCCCGTTTCTCTGTGCGGCTATCGGCTGCGGCGAAAGCTCGATGAATCGGCCGTACCGTTCTTCGCTGCCCTTCAAATCTTTTTCGATTCGCACCTTCTCGTTAACGTTTCTGGATACGAAGATAATGCTTTTAATTTCTCCGTTTTCATCCAATATCGAAGTAGCCAAGCAGTCAAAATAAGCCGACCCTCCGTCAGCATGCATGATCCGGCAGCGAGCCTCCTGCGTTGATGTCGTTCGAGGCATCCGGAAAAACTTTTCATGAATCATTTTTAGGTCATCGGGATGCGTATAATCAAATACGGATGTGCCCGTTAGTTGTTCCGGATCGATTCCGAGTCCTCTCTTATAGGATGGAGAGGCATATTCGAATACGCCCGCGGGGCTTACGACGCCAACCAAATCCGTCATGTTCTCAGCAATCAAACGGTACATCGCTTCGCTTCGTATAAGCGCTTGCTCGGTCTTTTTTTTGGAGGTAATGTCTTTGCAAATCGCAAAAGCCCCCACAACCTTGTGATTCACAAAAATAGGTATTTGCTTCATATCCCAATGAAACACCCTCCCGTCCTTATGGCGGGACAACATCTCATAATTTTGCGGCTTTCCTTGCTTCGTCTGCTCGAAATAGGCGGTCATGTGCCTCAGACCCTCTTCTCCGAACATTTCGGCCAATAAATTCCCAGCATCTTGATCATTAAACAGTTCACCTGTAATCATCAGCGATGCGGTATTGATGTTCAGTACGTTACCCTTAAGATCAAGCTCGCAAATCACGTCGGAATTGTATTCGAATAAAGATTTATACCGCTGCTCGCTTCTTTGAAGCGCGGCTTCCATTTCTTTTTTCTGAGTGATATCGATAATGGCAGCATCAAGACGGGAAAGCTGTCCTTCATAACCCAAGGTGGGAATGATACGGACCTGCAACCAAATTATTTCTCCTTCAGCATGAAAGACGCGGTATTCTCCCAAATCCGAATTCCCCTGGTTAACGCTCTCCATTAATTGGTTAAATAAATATAGATCCTCTGGATGCACAATACTAATCCAAGCATCTTTATCCTCAAACATTTCCATCGAGTATCCCGTAATTCTCACCAATGACTCCGAGTAATATACCGTTTTCTGTGACTTCTCATCATAAGTCAAGGTACCTACATCGAGAGTTCGCAATAAATTTTCTATCAAAAATCGCTTGGCCTCTGATTCTTCGAGATTTTGCCGGGTTTGCTTGTTTTTTCTGCGCATAACAATGATGTGAAATAATTGAAATAGGAGTATGATAACAGCCGCCCCCATAAGAAATTCGGTCAATTTCATTCTCCTTTTTCTATGTATTGGGCATATCTCCCGTATAAAACAAAATAACCGCCTGCAACGGCGGTTAAACAAAGAAATGCTTTCAGCACTCATGTTAAATAAACCACTGATCACCTGATTGTCTAATCCTGCTGCAAATACAGTCTCGGCAATATACTACTTTATATTAGCTGAAAATGGCCCCTAGAATATAGAGTTTTATTTTACCATCCTCTACTCGTATTGACACGGCGTGGCCAGACAATGAAAAATACTGCACAACGATTTCTCGCGTACGGTATGAATGATTCCAGCTATTGTTCTTTGAAATGCAAGCCGCCCATAATGAACGCAGTCAAATCTTCGATCGTCGTTTCCAGCGATGGATGCTCTTCCTCGAGCAATATAGCCCAATACTCCGTATGTCGATGAAAGAGCAGCGTCCCTACAACGGACATCAAGGCCGTATCCAGTGAGCGAAAATGAAACATGCCTTGCTCCTCGCCCTCTTTGAGCCAGTGGCGAAGCAATTTCCACATGGGCATGACATGCTTGCGAATTTTCTTTATGCGATCCGTGTTCATTATAATTTCCTGCTGAATAATATTAATGAGCTGTCGGTCGCTGTATCGAAATCTCGTTACCTCGCGAATAATAAGCTTTACGCCCTCTGCTGGGCTTAGCGATGGATCTACTCCGGCAATTTGATCATTTGGGAAAAATTGCTCGAACAACGCGCCGAACATATTTTCTTTTCCGCCAAAATGATACGATACGAGCGCGACGTTAGCTCCTGCTTCCTCGCATATTTGCCGAACGGTCGTTCTCTCGAAGCCATATTGGGCAAACAGTTTCTTGGCAGCCAATAAGATTCTGACTTTGATATCCGCATCTCCTGTTGTCATGACGGTCCTCCATCGTAACGATTTCTTTTATTTTGAACGAACCGCGAGCGAACAGCAAGATCAACATTGGTTTTTACCGGTTTTGACCGGCAATGACTGCGGCTGGCTCCTGTTGGCGAACAACCTGCCGTTTCACCGCTACGGCTGCTGCGCTAACCGCAATGGCGACAATCGCGATGAGGCTTAATGTCAATGCGTCAGCCGTTGCGGCTGGGCCGCCGAACAAAATGTTCATCGTGCCTTCTACCGCATACGTGGCCGGAAGAACATCTCCTAGCTTCACGTAAAAATCCGACAGCAATTCGCGAGGCACGATCGCGCCAGAGGTAACCAGCTGTGCGGACAACAACATAATATTAAACAGCATTCCGCTCATGCCAAACAAGTAAATAAACATTTGCGATACAAAAATAAAAGTCAGGACGAACAGCAGCTGGAATAACCAAATATGAAGGAAGCCTTGGGCCATTTGGCCGCCAAACGCAGCGAGCAGCGATGAGCCTATCAACGATACGATCACGGCTGCCGCAGCATTAAGAATGCTTCTTGCCGCAAAACGCTGCCATCTGCTTACTGCCGCACTTATCGCCATCGCAGATTGTTCAAAGTTCATTCCCATGATCATCGCGCCAACATAAGAAGCCAGCACCAGCATCATTGGAACCATCTGATTGTTCATACCTTGAATAACGTTCGTCGACTGGATCTCTGAAGTCACGCGCTCTGACAATCCTTGCGCGGCTGCTCCTGCTTGCTCCGCCGGAAGCTGCATATTGCCGAGGACCGTTTGAATGCCGCCGCTTACTGCTTGCTTATTCACTTCTGCTGTTATTTGCGCAGCCGCGCCGCTCATAATGCTTTTAATTAACGCGGGGTTGGATTCGTTGATTAGATATTGGATCGATGCCGTACCGTCTGCTGCTGCAGCCTTTTGAGAAAAGTCGGCAGGTATCCAGACGATCATCTGAACCTCACGCTCATCGAGCTTCTGCTTCGCCTCGTCAATGGCATTGATTTGATTCATGCTGAACGGCAAATTTTGAACAAGTCCGCTGGCAATCTGCTGGCCCATTTGCTGGTCTTCATTGACAACCGCGATATGCAGCTGATCGATCCGATCCGTAACGCCGTTATAACCCGTCATCCAAATGACGGAGAAGATCACTTGGAACATGATCGCCGTAATAATGCCAACCCATGTGGTTGGGCGTTTCATAAAAGCTTGCAAAGCATTTTTCATATTGAACCACTCCCGTTTTCTCTATTTAAACAAACGTTTAAAACATCTGTTTAAATCTTAAGCGGAAAGTTTTATTTTGTCAACAAGCGGAAGCAACTAAGAAATGATTAGATATAAAAAAAGGAAGAAGAGGATTGTCCTCTTCTTCCCGTTACGCATTATTGTATGATTCTCCGTATTCCGCTTCCCATTTCGCATCCGCTGCCAGCTGTTTTTTATGCACCGTACCCGATAGAAACACACTGACTTCGTACAAAATAATTAAGGGAATGGCCACTAAAATATCCGATATGAAATCCGGAGGCGTGATCATCACCCCGATAAGCACCATGATGAAGTATGCGAGCCGGCGCATTTTGCGAAGCCGCTTCGGATTCACCAATCGAATCGCCGTCAAAAACATAATGACAAGCGGCAGCTCGAAAAGGAGTGATATCGGAATAAGCAAATTAAACATAAACGTAAAATATTGCGCGATCCCGTAGGTTTCCTCAAGGTTTAAATGCTGCGAGACCGTTCTTGTAAAGTTGAACGCAAGCGGAAACACGACATAATACGAAAATGCCAGGCCAATCAAAAACATGATTAGCGCGAACGGCACGTATTTAAGCGTAGAACGCTGTTCGTTTTTGCGCAGCGCCGGCTTTACGAATGCCCAGAGCTGATAAGCAATCATAGGAAGCGCAATAATCAAGGCAATCACAAAAGCGAATTTCATATACATACCGATACCGTCCCAAAGCGAAAACGTATGCAATGAAATCGTGTTTGCCGGCTTCTGGCTCATTAGAAAATTATAAGTAGGCTGCGCGAGTATCAATCCGACTACTAAGCCTATCGTCAGTATAATGAGCACGTAGACAATACGTTTGCGAAGCTCTCCAAGATGCTCTAGAAGCGGCATGAGCCCTTCCTGTTGAAGGAGCGCTTTACGCGATGTCTGCTCCGTTTTATGATTTGCATCCGATCCCACCCGTACTTACCTCCCTCGCCAAGCGTTAACAGCCTTTTTGTTCAAGAAAAAAGCGGGCCCGGTTAGTCCGGAAGCCGCTTATTGTCTTTATCTTTATTTTCCGAGCGATTCACTTCAACCCGGCTTGAATCCTTGTCTTTGCGGTCTTCGTCATCCATCATTTCTCTCGCTCCGGATTTGAATTCACGCAGTGTCCGTCCAAAAGCACGTCCAAGCTCTGGCAGTTTATTCGGTCCAAACAGAAGCAAAGCAACCAGAACGAGCAGGATAATACCCGTTGCACCTATTCCTGACATATTGTATACCTCCTCAAAGCTTTACGGAGTATGCCTACTTCGTAAGCAGCAATCGTTAACAGTTGTTCAAACCCCCGTATCCCATACTGACAATATCCTCGCGAATAATGGTATCTCCCGCTAAAATACGCGGCAGCAGCACGTCGAAGGACGTATAGGGATCATGCATAACGCAGCCTGGCAGTCCCATAATCGGTACGCTGTTGATATAACCGACAAGCAGCATCGAACCTGGAAGCATAGGCGTGCCATAGCTTACAATGTCCGCTCCCGCGGCTTTTATCGCGCCTGGCGTGCGATCATCGGGATCAACCGACATTCCGCCTGTTACTAGTATCATATCATACCGTTGTTCGAGCAAATAGTGTATTTCCTTGACAATTGTTTGTCGATCATCAGGAGAAAAGCGCTGCTCCGCAACCTCTGAGCCAAGCTCTTCCAGCTTGCTTCTAACGGCGGGTCCGAATTTATCTTCGATTCTGCCATTGAACACTTCTCCGCCAGTCGTTAGCAGCCCGACTCGAAATCTACGGAAAGGGCGCACGCGCAGCGGTGCAGCCCCGTCATTTGCTTCGCGATATTCAGCGGCGAGCCTCTCAACCGTCTCCACCTTCGTCTTCGGTACGACAAGCGGGATTGCTCTCGTCGCGGCAAGCGGCTGCCCGGGTTTAACGACTGTTTTCGACTTTATGGTAGCCAGCGCAATTTCGCCCAGCTCATTAATGGCATCAACCATTCCCTTATCAACTTCAGCCAGGCCAAGCAGCTTCGATTTGATGCTTACTTTGCCCTCGTGGGGCTCCGACAGCATAAGCTGATCCCCATATAATGCTTCGGCCATACGAATGGCGGCATCATCCTCATGAAGCTCGCTCTCGCCAAGCTCCATGATGTATATATGCTCTTTGCCGATATCCAGAAGATTAGGAATATCCGCTTCTGTCACGACATGCCCTCTTTTGAATAAACGTCCTTTGAACTGTCCGGGAATAATTCGCGTCAAATCATGGGCCAAGCGCAATCCGATTGCATCATATACCGATACCTCTTTAAGCACGGTCGATCCATGCTGCTGGACTTCGTCCTCTGAAAGCTGCTTTTTCTGGCTCATGCGTTGTGTTCCCCAATCTCTCCGGATAAAATGTTCAGTGCGTGCGGCAATTGATCCATGATTGCCATTAAGCTCTCATGCACGCCTTTCGGGCTGCCAGGCAGGTTGATAATGAGCGAGCTGCCTCTAATTCCGCACACTCCTCTTGAGAGCATGGCTCTTCTTGTCTTCTGTAGAGCTCCCATACGCATGGCCTCTGCCAGACCCGGCACCGCTCTATCAATGACCTTAAGCGTTGCTTCGGGTGTAACATCCCGGAGTGCAAGACCCGTTCCGCCTGTGGTTAGGACAAGATCGGCATTAAAATACTCCGTCATCTCGATGAGAGCCGCCATGATTTCATCCTGCTCGTCCGGAACGATGCGATAATCGATGATCTCGCCGCCTAGCTCTTCCTCCACCAACTCACGGATAACCTGAGCACTCGTATCTTCGCGTTCCCCGCGTGAGCCTTTATCGCTTGCCGTTAAAATTGCTACCTTCCACCGCATTTACCATTCCTCCCATTTCTTGTTCCGCTCATGGGTTTGACGAAATCTGATAATCGCCGCTTTTGCCGCCTGTTTTGGAAACAAGCAGCGTAGGCCCGATGACCATATCCTTTTGCAGCGCCTTGCACATGTCGTATACCGTTAAGGCTGCGGCAGAGACAGCTGTCAGAGCTTCCATTTCAACGCCGGTTTTTCCGGTCGTCTTCACTGTTCCTTCGATGTAAAGCTCATCGGTTCCATTATCGCTGAATACCACGTTTATGCCTGTGAGAGGGAGTGGATGGCACATTGGAATCCAATCTGCTGTTTTTTTGGCGGCCATGACCGCTGCCACTTGGGCAACCGCAAGGACGTCGCCCTTACCGATTTTTCCTGCTTTGATTTGCGCTAACGTTTCTTGGTTCATCGTTACTTTGGTTTGAGCGACTGCCGTACGTGAAGTGACTTCCTTATCGGAGATGTCCACCATCTTTGCCCGGCCCTGCTCGTTAAAATGCGTCAACTCCACCTCTATCGCTCCTTCTAGCGTAAACGGAAGCTTTGCCTTCTGCCGGTCAAAGCGCGTTTCGCGTTAATACCTCCAGCTAAAACAAGCGGATGCCGCGCTCGGTAATCAAGCCATCCATTTTTAAGTCATGCCGCTCATGCGGGATCTCGGTTGTAAGCTGATCCTCAAACGACATTCCGATCCATAACGTATTCGCCGCCTTACCGTTTTTTCCTTGATAGGCTTCGGCAAAACGATCATAATAACCGCCTCCGTAGCCAAGACGGCCGCCATCCTTACTAAAAGCGATGCCTGGGACAAAAATAACGGAAGGAGCATAATCATCCAGTTTTGGCGTCTTATCCGGATTGGGTTCCATGATTCCGTATGCTCCCGGCATCAGGTCGTCCCAGCTCCGCAAATAATGCAGCGTCATCGATCGGTCTGCGGCTAAGCATCGCGGTGCAAGGACATCCCGTCCCGTACGCCAGCCCCATTCAATGAGACGCGATAAATCTAGCTCGCTCCGGAAAGCTGCGTACACCATAAATGCGTCTGCATTCCGGCTCTCGAGTAATTTTTCTGCATTCGCACAGGCAGTTTCTGACCATAATTCCCGCTGCTCTTGAGGCAAACTATTGCGTTTAATCATCATTTGATTACGTATGTAAGCTTTATCGCCCAGTTGATTTAGTTCAGCCAAAAACACTCACCTATTTCAGTTCCCATCATTTTCTTTCATTAAAAGTAGTTTACCACTGTTATGCAACTTTCGCCAATGCCAGCGCTCGTTTATGGTACACTAATGAGTAGTAAAAGCATTCGTTCTTTACAATTTTTTGTTGGAGGTTTCAAAATGCTGCTGCAGGTTTCCAATATTACAAAAAGCTACGGCGTAAATGTCGTATTATCCAATATTTCTATGCAGGTGCAGGAGCGCGAGCGCATCGGACTCGTTGGCGTAAACGGCGCAGGAAAATCAACGTTACTCAAAATAATTGCAGGTGAAATGTCCGCAGATTCGGGCGCCGTTCACAAAGCAAAAGAAACAAAAATCGGTTATCTCGCCCAAAACAGCGGCTTGCAATCCCATCGGACCATTGAAGCAGAGATGCGTGCCGTCTTTTCGCATTTAATCGAAGCGGAGCAGGAGCTTCGCGAGCTTGAGATCAAAATTGCGGATCCGGCTCTTCATGGCGATGAGAAGCGTTATGCGGATACGCTGGATCGTTACGCCAAACGCTCGGATTGGTACCGGGAGCAAGGCGGATTCGAGATCAATACGCGCATTAACAGCGTCTTGCATGGGATGGGCTTCGGAAGCTTCCCGTCCGACACGTTAATCTCGACGCTTAGCGGAGGCCAGAAAACGCGCCTCGCGCTTGCGCGCATCCTGCTTCAAGCGCCGGATTTGCTTATGCTGGATGAGCCTACCAACTATCTCGATATTGAGACATTAACCTGGCTTGAGTCTTATTTGCGCGGATACTCGGGTGCTATCCTGGTCGTTTCCCATGACCGTTACTTTCTCGACGCGCTCGCCCAAACCATTATTGAAATTGAACGTCATACCTCTAAACGTTATACCGGCAATTACAGCCGCTATATGGAGCTTAAAGCCGCGGAATATGAAATCAATATGCGGCAATTCGAGAAGCAGCAGGATGAAATTTCAAGAATGGAACAATTCGTTCAACGCAATCTCGTACGCGCTTCAACGACTAAGCGTGCCCAAAGCAGACGCAAAGCGCTCGACAAAATGGATCGTTTAGACAAGCCTCAGGGCGATTTAAAAAAAGCGCATTTCACCTTTGAAATCGAGCGTCAGACAGGCAAAGACGTGCTCGCGGTAAATGATGTTTCGGTTACTTTTCCCGGTAAGGATACGCCGATTTTCCGTAATGTGTCCTTCCAGCTTACTCGCGGCGAAACCGTCGCTTTAATCGGGCCTAACGGTATCGGCAAATCGACGCTGCTTAAAGTAATTGTCGGTCAAAATGAGCCTACGACAGGCACCGTAAGATTCGGAACCCATGTAAAGGTCGGCTATTACGACCAAGAACAGACCAAGCTGAACGGACAAAATACGGTCCTCGAAGAAGTATGGGGGCACTATTCCCATATGGAGGAAGCTCGTATACGCACCGTTCTCGGTAACTTTTTATTCAGCGGCGAGGATGTTCTGAAGCGGATCTCTTCGCTTAGCGGCGGTGAGAAAGCCCGCGTTTCATTGGCTAAGCTGATGCTGGCTCAGGCCAACGTCTTGATTTTGGATGAGCCTACCAACCATCTCGATCTATTCAGCAAAGAAGTTCTCGAAGCAGCTTTGCTTGATTATGAAGGGACCTTGCTCTTCATTTCACATGACCGTTACTTCCTCAACAAGATGGCTGAACGGATTGTCGAACTCAAACCGTCAGGAACCGATCATTTCCTAGGAAATTATGACGAAATGATAGAGAAAAAACTTGAAATCGAGGAAGCTAGGCTCGAAGCGCTGTCAAAACAAGCTTCAGGCTCGAAATCTGCCACCGTAACCGACAATTTACCGACGAATTCCTATGAGGCCGACAAACAAGCTAAACGTGAAGAACGAACCAGGCAGCGTAAGCTCGATCAATTGGAACAAGACATTGCTGCATTAGAGCAGCAAGTTACCGATTTGGAGGAGCAGCTAGCCGATCCCGGCATTTTTAATGATTATATCCGCATCCAAGAAATACAGGCTGCTATCGAATCGCGCAAGACATCTTTGGCTTCCGCCTATGAGGAATGGGAGCAGTATATGTAAGAAGAGATTTTTCATTAGGGAAAGGACGGAAAAGCATGACTGCCATTTCTAATCCACTACTTCCTGAATGCCTTCTTAAATGGGTTGCTGCCGCGGTTCATCCGCTTGCTGCCGTTCAATCCGTTGATCGTCTGCATGGCGGCATGTCTTCTATCGTTCACAGCATCACCATCATGGTTCAAGGCGTCGAATCCAAAGTCGTATTGCGTCAATTCGACAATGCCGATTGGCTTAAACAAGAGCCTGATTTAGCGCTTCATGAAGCTGAAAGCCTCCGCTGGGCAGCAAAGACCGGCGTGCCTACGCCGCGAATTCTCGCTTTTGACGAAACTGGCCGTGATTGCGGCATACCTGTCGTATTAATGACTCAGCTTGAGGGCAGCGTCGACCTTCAGCCTCCGAATATGGCGCTGTGGGTAGACGGCTTAGCAAAAACGCTCGCTCAAATTCATACGACGGAGGCAAGTAGCCATCCTTGGAGCTATTTTACGTACAATGATGTCTCATCCTTAGAGGCTCCATCATGGTCCGGCAATAAAGATTCTTGGAACAAAATCATTGCCATCGTAAAAGGACCACGTCCCGATACCAAGCCATGCTTTATACACCGGGATTATCATCCTACTAATGTATTATGGCATCATAACCAAATCAGCGGCGTTGTCGATTGGGTAAATGCATGCCAAGGGCCCGCTGGAATTGATGTCGGCCATTGCCGGTTAAATTTAGCTCAGCTCTACGGTATAAAAACCGCGGATGCTTTTCTGATCGCATATGAGAAACATGCCGGCCCAGCCTATCACTACGAACCCTATTGGGATTGCTTGTCGTTAATTGAGATCCTTTTTGGGCCGCCATCGGTGTATCCCGGCTGGCCTGCCTTCGGGGTAACCGGTTTAACGGATGCTTTGATGGCCGAGCGCCTTGATGACTATATGCTTAGCTTATTGGATATAGCTTCGGGCCATTAACAATCGCCCGCATACAAAACGGCAGATTAAGGTCTAAGCCCTAATCTGCCGTTTACTATTAATCCGTTTAATACTTAGCTTGTTAAAGGAACAACTGCTTGCTATCTAATATTGCTCCAGGCTTATCAAGCCTAGACGCTGCGCCTCTTTGATCGCCTCTGAACGCGAGCGGACATTAAGCTTATCGAAAATACGCGAAAGCTGATATTCCACATTTCTTTGGCTTACGTGCAGCATGGCTGCCAGCTCTTTATTGCTAATGCCGGTAGCCACCTCATGCAAAATCGTTTGTTCCTTCTCGTTGATGGACACATCCTCAATCGTAACTTCCGAACGTCCGATGGTCACTTCATGCCGCCTCAGCTGCTTTAGCAAGGAGATCGGAATCACCGTATCCCCTCTCATAGCGCTTCTTATTGCATTATGGAGCTGTTCTCGCGATACTGTCTTGGATATAAAGCCGGAAACGCCTGATTCGATAAGCAAATTAAAATGCGAACCAATTTCGTAGCCGGAGTATATAATAACCTTGCGTTCGGGATCCTGTTGTATAAGTCGCTTCGTCAATTCCAATCCGCTAATGCCCGGCATATTTAAATCACATAATATGAGATCAAAATGCTCGATTTGCACGATATCCAGCGCTTCGATTGCAGATAACACAACCGATACCGACATTTCGCTATCTTGCTCGATCATTGTTTTGGTTCCTTCCCCAACGGAAGGATGATCATCAACTAATAAGATACGAATCACGCGATATACCCCTCTCCGATCTACCGGTTGTCATGATCTCTGGCAATAAAATAACAACCTCCAGGCCATTACCGCTTTGAGAATAAAATGATATATCTCCCTCAAGTCCTGTCACCCGTTCTTTAATTCCTGACAAGCCCATGTGCTCAAAAGAAACGATCATTTGATTGACATCCATGCCGACACCATCGTCTTGGTATCGGAAATATATAGTTCCTTTTCGCAGTTCAAGCTCAAGGGTGACGAGTTTGGCCTGTGAATGCTTATCCGCATTCCGCAGCAATTCCTGCACGATACGATAAATCGCCGTAATTTGCTCCTCATTAAGCGGGCGATTGAACGATTTGGCACGGAAATCGACCGCAAAATTCACGCGCATTTGAGTATGCTCGATAATGGATTCCACTGCCTCAACGACCCCCATCTCTTTCAATAGAGGCGGACGCAGCTCATTGCAGGTTTCACGTATTTGATGAATGACATCCAGAAGACCTTCTTTTATGTCTTCAAGCTCGCGGCCAAGGCTGTCGGATATTGGATAATCCATCATAATGGCTTCAAGCTTCCTGTACCAGAGCAGCTGATCCTGAAGCGCTGAATCATGCAAATCCGCGGCAAGCTTTCTTCTTTCGTTCTCAGACAAGCAGAAGAGAAGGCGGAGAACCCAAGGCGACGTTGAATGCTCCTTACGCACCTCTGATTCCAAGTCTTCAATTAAACCTTCGATTAGATATAAGTTTTCGAATACAATGCTGGAATAGTTCGACATCGTCTTTAGCCATCGAAGCTCGTCCGAATTGAAGCGGGTGTGATTGGTCTTCATGCCGATCCACAGGATATGATACCTCGAACGCTGCCTGCCGATGACAAGGCCCAGCCCGTAAGGGAGCTCTATCAATTCGCCAACTTGCAGGGAGTTTACCGTACCCAGCAAAAATTCTGCCGTGATTAGCTCCTCCGGATGCTCTCCCATCGGATATACGGTATTCTCTGCTTGCTCCACGAGCAAAAAGGTAATTCGGTTTACAGGCAGTAGATCAGAGATCTCTTGTTTTAGCACGGCTTCCAAATCGCTTTGCTTCATAACTCTGGCAATCTTACGCGAAAAACGATCCAAACTGTCCTGATAGCTGTACATGGCCTTAAAAAGCTTTGGCCTGAATCGCTGATCTATCTGTTCCTTCGCATATAAAAACAACGTCATTCCGATGTAGATGACAAAAAATACGCCAAACCATGCGGCCCATGACGGATTGTTCTCTCCTAGTAATACAAACGCTACCAGAGCAGCTACGATAACTGCCGGAATAAAAGCAAGCGCCGTATAATATTTAAATCTAGTCAATATAAAATCAATGTCGAACAATTGATTCGAGGTTGAAAGATAGAAATAGACAATTGGCAGAACGAATAAGAAAAGCGCAGTAAAAGCAGCCGGTAATATTTGGTCTTTCCCAAATATTTGCGGAAGCAAATTAAGCGTCGCGAATGGAGTAAATGCAACGAGATGCGAAATCAAAGTAATGGTAAACAAAGAATGAAGTTTCGTGCTCCGATGCTTGATAAACTTTCGAACAAGCTTATAAACGCACACTAAATTGCCTAAGAGCACAATACCGCTAAAGGCCATCTCGATATAGCTATAAAATTGAATAGGAAATAAATCGGTCCATATATAGAGCAAGCTGGCAACGCCTACTAATCCGGCTACGCCAAATAATGTCCGCAGCAGCTTCCTGCTAATAAACTGAACATCGAACCGTTGCAAATAAATGTTCATAAAGCCCATAAATAATAAGGATATGACAGGCAATAAGAGATAAATAATGGTGAGCCCCACAGGATCGCTGCGATAGGAAGCAGCCGAGCTATAATAGCTGATCCCGATTGAAATAAAGAAAAGAATGAGCATAATGACGGCTCTGTCATTCCTTCGCTTCACATACAGAAAACCGGAGAAGGCACAAAAAATAACAAGTGATATACCTGGGATGTACAACTGAATCAATAGTTCCCAGAGCGAATGATCACCTGTCCAGCCTTTCGGAAAAGCTATCTCTTGCTGAACATTGTCTTTATGCAAGATTAGAACATTATCGGCGTACTCGATAGAATTATATTTCTCAACGTTACGAAACTCCTCTACGGGATTTCCGTTTATCTCGAGTATTTGGTCGCCTACCCGAATTCCTCTTACCTCTGCCTGCCCTGCAGGCTCTATTGATTTCACGATATAACGATCGCTGGAATCCTTAATCAGTACCGCACCTATCGATGGTATCCGGACAATAACTGAAGTCAGATACAACAACGACGATAAAAATACTGCCAGGAAGAGGATTACAATAATGCGATTCAGAAGTGTAGGTTTCATGCTGTCCTCTTCCCTTCAAGCATATTTAGGTATTTAGCTCCACATATAAGCGTATCCGCTGTTCTTTTCATTTTTTTCTTTAAGTTCGCCAAGAAGAGCTTTTTGTTCAGCCGCTGAAACACCTGCAATTTGCAACTGACCACCCATAGCCATAGACATATTTCCAGTGCCGCTTACCAACTGACGAATCGTTTCTTTTAACATTTTAACTCCTCCGCTTCTCTACTAATATTTAGAAAACTAGTATACTCCTATAATATAACAGGAAATGAATCGACATGAAACGCAAAAGTGATTCGTATTTACCGAAATGACTTTTGCGTGATTTGATAGATTAGTTAGTTTTTATGTAGTTTTAGGGTTTATTATATGCAAAAATGTCGTTTTCCAAGGACTTATTTCCTGAATCGTGTCCAGTAATTCTTCAAAACGGTTGTAGTGCATACGGCTCATTACAGACCCATAGAGTATCGTGCCGGTTCTTTCGCATGCTTCGAGAAAAATCTCATGGTTTTTGGCGATTTCTTCCGTGGATCTGCGTCCCTCGAAATACTCCCTGATCCAAAGATCCTCCTCTGTATCCCCTTCTATTAAATAGAGCGTGAGCAGCGTCCGTTTTTTTTGCAAAAAGTCGCTTTTGTCGTCCCACCGCAACAAATCCCGTAAATCATTTTGAATCTGGGCAGCTAGGCCAATTTCAAGCGAATACTCTGCCACGACAGGATGCCAAGGCTGTCCCGCCAGCATAACGCCTGTCATACAAGCAAACTGCAGCAGTGCCGCTGATTTCTGCTTAATAACGTCTAAATAAGCTTGCTCGTCATTCATTTCATTCAT
The DNA here is from genome assembly GCF_048572955.1 of Pristimantibacillus sp. PTI5. Taxonomy (GTDB): domain Bacteria; phylum Bacillota; class Bacilli; order Paenibacillales; family Paenibacillaceae; genus Pristimantibacillus. The sequence goes on along the minus strand of NZ_CP183886.1, from coordinate 4,335,701 downwards.
AATATCCAGCATCTGACCGTTCGCAGACTGAATCAACTGCGCATTCATCATATCCAAAAGCGCGAGCCGTATATCAGCATTTGTTGTGCTTTGAAGCATGGCTTGCTGCGACAAGGTCAGGAGCGCTGTCGCGACATGAATCGCAGCGGGCAAAGGCGTTTGCATCCACGGCTTATGCGGCGCGTCCTGATCCTGTAAATCATCTAATATATCCGATGCCAATATAAACAGCTCTACCGCGGCGGCCGCCTTACAGGGATCCTCTCCTTTTCCGCCGAACATCCGGTAATGCAGTACCGTCAGCTGTCCGAATCGAAGCGATTCAGCCAGCTTATCCTCAATAAAAGCTTCTGCGAAACGCAGAAGAGGCTCAGCGGTAAAAAAGCGCTGAACCTGCTTCTGCATCTGTTGACCAATGAGTGGAATACAATCTTTCACAAGCGATCCTCCGCCAAATCATGATCCTGTTATTATACTATGAAATCGTTAAGAGAACATACGCTGAAATGTCGATACGAATTGTCCCAACCAATGTAGTGTGTTTATGCCGTGGCAGTCGTAGGTGCGTTTGCGCTTTTTTTCCTTGCTTGATTCTTTCTTCTGATTCTCCTCCTCATTCATTTGATTCATTAAACTTGCAATCATCTCCATCCTTTTCTCTAATAGTTTTCTGCGCTCGACTGACGGACTTTCGATGCGATCGCGATGATCCATTGACTAAAAAGCCCTCCTTGAGGTTTGCCTATACGATATAAAACCGATGCTGCCCTTTGTTTCTCCTTATACGCTCACACTCCCATTCATTTCGATTGCGTGATGCATATAAACGGCTTCCATCGTCATCCCGCCTCCCGGCAGCTGTGCAATTAATGTAGACGGATTATCGCAGGTAACGAATTCACCCTTGCGCATTACACATACCCGATTGCAATTGCGTTGAATCTCTTCCATATCATGCGAAGCGACAATAATCGTCTTCCCCTGCTGCTTAAGCAGCTTCAGCAGCGCCCAATAATCACTTTTGGCCTGCGGGTCGAGTCCGGTTGTCGGTTCATCGAGAAATATGATCTTAGGATCATTAACGAGTGCTATAGCGAGTGCCGTCCGTTGCCTCCAACCGCCCGATAACCGTTTCACTAATTTATCCGAATATGGACTAAGCCCGAATTGTTCAATTATGCGATCCAAGTTGTTTTTACGTTTATAAAAGCCCTGAAACATCTCCATTGCTTCACGAACATTCATTTTATCTACTAAAGTCGTGCTCTGCAGATGAATTCCGATATCTTCCTTCAATCGTTCTGCCTCAAGTACCACATCATGTCCGTATATGCGGATGCTGCCTTGGTCCGGCATGCGAATACCCATGAGCATTTCCAGCAGCGTCGTTTTCCCAGCACCATGCGTACCGATAATACCGAATATTTCTCCTTCATTTACTTTGAAGGATACTTGGTCTACTGCCCTATTCGCACCATAATACTTGCTGACCGAGCTTACCTGAATGATCGTTTTCTTATCCATTCCTTGGTTAACCTCCATTCACACTTAAGCATTCCTAAGCTACCAGCTTTAAGGTGAGATTTATGTTTAGGTATGCGTCATAGTTTCACGATAACGCATGCCGGTAACTTTTTCACCGAAAACCTGTCTAGTAATTCACGCAATTTTTTTGCGGTCCGCAATATAAGCGCAAAAAAAAGAAAGGACAGGGGTCCTTTCTGCCTTCACATGCTCAAAAATCTATTCATTGTTATCCACAGAGATATCAACAACTCTGTATAAATTGTTAGTTAATTCAGTCAGTAGTACTCTAGTATTATAGTAGTATTTCCGCGGATTTCGTCGATTTATAGGTATATTTTCATACGTTTAATTTATTTATCCACTTTATTCACATTATCCACAATAAAATAACGAAAAAATTATCCCCTATTCGTTCACAGTGTTAACCTTTCGTAAATCCAGTGTTTACGCGTATTTCAGCCTGTTATACACAAAATAGGTCGTGATTGTGGATAACTTTGTGCACAACACTAAATTTGGCAGTTGTTTCGCTTCATTTTCTGATTCCGATATACAGCAAATGGGATGACGAACCTAATAAATGGACATTTTCTGCAGAATCATAGAGCAGTTGCAGAAACGAACGATATTCGTTATCCCCAGCCGATTTCCAATAATCAAACTGTTCATTCGACAATGCGCCACCCAAACTGGATGAGCCGATTAGCTTTACCGTTTCAAATCCGCCTGCTTCCATTAAAGGCTTGATGTCGTCGATATGAAAAGAATAAGCGCCGGTAAACCTGCCTTCGTCTGAATGATTGAATACGCCTGTTTCCAAGAAAGCGCGAATCCGGACGACATTGTCCGTAGGCCTCCAGCTTAGCGGATCGGCCAGCGCGTTCAGCAAATGCCTTATCCTTGTCATAAAGGAAACAAACACATAGCCATTCTTGCGCGTCACCCGGTGCAGTTCTTTAACTGCCTGCTCCCTATCCCTCTGCTCCTGCAAATGATAGAGCGGTCCCATCATTAGCGAGGCATCAAAGGACTCGTCTGAAAACATGCTTAAGTTTCTGGCATCCGCCGAGTGAAAACCTCTAAAACGTTCTAAAAGCCCCTGCTCCTCCGCCTTTTCGCGCGCCGTCTGTACCATCCGCGGCGTCAAATCAGCCAATGTCACGGGATTTCCGCCCCGGGCAATCTCCATGGCGTATTTTCCGGGACCGGCCCCGTTATCCAAAACATGTCCGCCATCCGGCAGGAACCGGCTTATAAAATGCCAATTGACGATAAATTCAAGGGGCGCTCTATCGAGACGCCCCCATTCATCAAACTGATTATAGTACCGGATGATTTGATCCATTTGATCTACCTCCTATAGTCAGGCGAACTCCGAAAATAATGCTCAGCATCCCATAAGAGAGAACGTATAACATTCTCTGCTATGGGATATCCAAGCTTAGTATTCCATAAAGATCAATTTGCCGCTCGATTAGGCTGTGAAGCAACTACCACTCTGCTGCCTGTTGTCATCACCGCCTGGTTGCAAGCTGCTACATAGGCCTGTGCCGCTGCCAGCACGATATCATTGTGTATCGAGGTCCCGCGGAAGCGCTGCTGCTCGTGCACGATGCTGACCACCGCTTCGCCATGGGCATCTTCTCCAGTCGATAACGAATGAAGCTCCAGATCCTCAAACTCGGCTGCCACTGGTATGGCCTGTTGGATCGCATGGATGACCGCTTCTATCGGGCCTGCTCCCATAGCGATATACGATTTCTCCGCTCCGAACTCATTTTCGCGGATCGTTACCGTTGCCGTGCGCGACCGCTGCGTGCCGGCATGGACATGCAGGTCAACCAGCACATAGGGATCCGGCTGGGTCTGGGTTAGCTCTCCCGCGATACGGATCAGCTCATCGTCCGTAACGATCTTTTGGGCATCGGCTGTCTCCTTGAACTTGTCATACACATCCTGAAGCTGAGCTTCCGTCATGTCGATGCCGTATTCGGAAAGACGGTGCTTAATCGCATGGCGACCGGAGTGTTTACCTAGAATAATCATGTTCCGCGGGATTCCCATCGCCTCCGGATCCATGATTTCATACGTATTGCGGTTCTTCAGCAAGCCGTCCTGATGGATTCCTGATTCATGCTGGAACGCATTCCGTCCAACGATAGGTTTATTAAATGCAATCGGGAAATTCATCGCGCGGCTAACGATACGCGAAGTTTCATAAATTTCGCCGATTTGAATGTTTGTTTCCGCTTGAACCGCATCCTTGCGCGTTTCAATCGCCATGACCAGCTCTTCAAGGGAACAGTTGCCCGCACGCTCGCCGATTCCGTTTACTGTCACCTCAATTTGCGTTGCGCCCCCATGGATCGCGGCAATGCTGTTCGCTACGGCGAGTCCCAGATCATTGTGACAATGCGCACTGTATCTCACCGTATCGCCGCCTCTCGCCTCCTTGCGCACAGCTTGGAACAGCTCCTTCATTTCCTCCGGCATGGCGTAGCCAAGCGTATCCGGAAGGTTAATGATCGTCGCCCCCTCCGCAATCACCGCTTCAACAAGCTGAATAACAAAATCACGGCCGGATCTTGTCGAGTCCATTGCGGAAAACTCAATTTCATCAACGAATTGCTTGCCGTAAGCGACCATATCGCGAGCGATCTTTACTACTTCATCGCGGGATTTGCGCAGCTGATGATTCAGATGAATGTCGGATGATGAGATAAACAGGTGAAGGCGCCTGCGAGCCGCATCCTGTGTCGCTTTTACAGCAGCGTCAATATCTACCTTAACCGCCCTTGCGAAGCCCGCAATTTCAACATGCTGAAGCTCACGGGAAATTTGCTGTACGGCTGCAAATTCACCCGGACTGGATACAGGGAACCCAGGCTCGATGACATCAATCCCTAATTTCCCAAGCTGGCGGGCAATAATTATTTTACGCTCGGAGTCGATTGATGCCCCTGGCGATTGCTCGCCGTCCCGTAAAGTCGTATCGAATATTTGAATTTTTTTCATTTCGTTTGCCATTGTTATTTCCTCCTAAGGTTGGATTGTTAAGTCCGGTTGGATTGTTAAGTCCTTTTTTGGGTACAAAAAAAAGCATGCCGTCTCCTTGTAAGAGACGACATGCTTTCGCTGCCGTGGTACCACTCTAATTGACTGGATCTTACCGCAGAAGTTCGACAAAGCTGCCACTTAATAAATGGCTCTTTGCCTACCTTGCAGGAATCCATGCCCGCTTAAATGCCCGATGACGGCGGCTAGCCGTTACGGTGTAGAATCGCGCCATCATTCTGGCACAGCCATTTTCCACCGTTCCGCTCCCAGGCGAGATTCAAACCTCAGCTTCGACTGCGTTGCACCACACCGCAGCTCTCTGTACGATTTCGATCCCTCACTTTTGAACATGGGTTTATCGAATATCGCTTTGCCAGCCTATTGTTCTACTGCTCCTGTTCATCGCGTTTGCGCTCTATGTTGTTTACTGCTTGATCGTCTATAGGTCATAAAGGTCATCTATACTTCGCTTCATGGACAACAAGAAAAGCCTGTCGTCTCTTGAATCAAGAGACGACAGGCTATAAAGACCCGCGCGGTACCACCCTTGTTGACCCCCATACGCTCGCAAACGAGCAGGGACGCCCAACTTAAGCATATGGCCAACTCCGGATGTTGACTCACATGCGCCCGATTACGGAGGTTAACCGTAACAATGTACCTGCATGGCATATCAGCATTAAAAATGCCGCCATCGTTTCCACTGTTCCGCTCCCAGGTGAGCTTCAAGCATCCTTCGACTGCGTTGCACCGACCCGCAGCTCTCTGTGTCGCGGCAGTACATGAATGATGCTCATTCATAACGGCGCCGCTGATTTCCCGGACAAGCTTTACTGTTCCTGTTCTTTGCGTTTGTAACGTATGAGATTGAAGTTCTGAAGTATTGTTGCTTATTATATGCTCTTAGAAATTGTCTGTCAATTCCATTTCCAAATCTTTTTTAAATGCTTTTGCCCACAGACCAGCTCTCCAGCGAAAAGCCGGGGTCGGCTTTCATATCGAGATCCGTGAATTGCGACCGTTTAAGCTTGAGATATGCTGCAGCGCCGATCATCGCCGCATTATCCGTGCAGAGCGTATTCGGAGGGATAAGAAGCGGTACCCGTTCAGACTCGCATTTTGCCGTTAATGCCGCTCTCAAGCCCCGGTTAGCCGCCACTCCGCCGCATAAGAGCAGCTGCTTCGCGCCGTATTGACGAACAGCCCGCAAAGCTTTAGTGACCAGCACCTCGGTAACCGACTCCTGAAAGCCGCGCGCAAGAGCCGCCTCATCAAGTACCAAACCTTTCATTCTCGTTTGGTTAATAACGGCAAGCACAGCCGACTTTAAGCCGCTGAAGCTGAAATCGTAGCTGTCCGGCTCAAGCCAGGCGCGCGGAAGAGGAATAGACTCCTCCGCTTCGACAGCAAGCTTGTCTATATGGGGTCCCCCCGGATAAGGCAAACGCAGCGCGCGCGCCACCTTGTCGTACGCTTCGCCTACCGCGTCGTCTCTGGTTCGCCCAACGACTTGAAAATCGCCTTCGATTTCCATGAGCACAAGTTCGGTATGACCGCCGGAAACGACCAACGCCATGCAAGGATAGACAATGTCATGCACAAGCTCGTTAGCATAAATATGGCCCGCGATATGATGCGTGCCGATTAAAGGAATATCCAGCGCCATCGATAAGCTCTTGGCCGCCACGATTCCAACGAGCAGCGCGCCTACAAGACCTGGACCCTGCGTGACGGCGATGGCCGACATATCCTTTAGCGTGAGACCGGATTCCTTGACGGCCTGCTCGATAATCAAAGTGATCGATTCCACATGCTTGCGCGAAGCAATTTCCGGCACAACGCCTCCGAAGCGCTCATGGATTTCGATTTGACTGGAAACCACGTTCGATAAAATATGTTTGCCGCCGCGAATAACGGATGCAGATGTCTCGTCGCAGCTTGTTTCTATTGCCAAAATAATATCATTCATCGGCTGCATTCCCGCTGCCTGTTCCGTATGACTCACGTTCATTGCTCCCCTGCCTTCAACCGCTCATGGTCAAGCTCCGCCCACATAATAAGCGCATCTTCATTGTTATCCGAATAATATCGCGGACGAATCCCCGCGGGCTCAAAGCCGTATTTACGGTACAGCTGCTGCGCAATTTCATTGGAAGGACGAACCTCCAGCGTCATTTTGACTGCGCCAAAAAAGACCGCCGTCCGCTGCAGCTCGGCCAGCAAGCAGCTCCCGAGTCCCTGTCCGCGATAATCGGCTCTTACCGCGATGTTCGTCACATGCGCTTCGTCCATAATGACCCACATGCCGCCGTACCCAATAATTTGGCCATCGTATTCCATGATCATATAACGGGCAAATAAATTATTCATAAGCTCATTCGTAAACGCCTCCGCTGTCCAAGGACTCGTGAAAGCTTCCTGCTCGATAGACACGATAGCAGGAATATCCGCCATCGTCATAGCACGGTAAATGAGCTCGTTCACATCTATTTTCATGCCTTCGCTTCACCTGCCTGCTTCGCTTTCCAAACGACTTCAGCCTCGGTAAGCTGTGTGTAGTTAGGAATAAAAGTATGTGGATCCTCTACCATGCCCGCTTCAAGCCGAATGCGGCCAAGCCTCGCAATCCATTGCCCCTCTTGGATAAATGGCTGGAGCCGAACGGCGACGCCAGCCGCCTCGCCAACCTGCTTCAAGCGCGCTGCTTCCTGCTCGTGAAGGGTCAGATCCCCTACAAGCGAAAGGCTTAAGACCCGGCCCTTCTGCTCTGCTAGTCGCTGCTCCAGGAGATCCACGAAGTCCTTCATAAGCCGTACGCCGTCATCAAGCCAGCGGCTCCACTCCGTTCCGGCGGCCATCGAGAAGCCGGATGAGTAAACCTGTCCGCGCCGCGCATCCATAATCGGAAGCACCCAGTGTTCGCCTTCGAGCGTATTGCCCTGCTCTGCTTTATCCTCCGAATGCCGGTGCCAAGCGCCATAAGCAAGCGCCTCTAAGCTGGATACGCCGATTAACGGTTTGTCCCATACCCAAGCAAGCGTCTTGGCTACGGATACCGCGATCCGCATCCCTGTATAGGAGCCAGGCCCGTTACCTACAGCGATTGCCTCGATGTCCGTATCGCTGATCCCGCTTTTCAGCAGCATATCCTTGATATGCGTAACCACGTGAACCGAATGGTTTCTTTCGGCTAATGTCTGTATTTCGGCCAGCACCTCTTGACCGCTTACAATAGCGGCTGCCATCGATGCGGTGGACGTATCTAATGCCAAAATAGTTCCTTCTTGTCTCTGCTCATTTGTCATCTGCCTGCTCCTATCTCGCTTACGGCGCGGCACCAGCCTGCGTAAATCTCGCCATAGCCGGTTAGCTGTATACGCCGTTTTTCATCGCCCAGGTGCTCGATGTACAGCTCCAGCCTGTCGGCTGGCAGCAGCTCCTTGATCAAGCTCGCCCATTCTACGATCGTAATGCCTTCGCCGAAAAAATAATCGTCCAAGCCAAGCTCGTCCGCTTCCTCCAGCGACAGCCGGTATACATCCATATGATAAAAGGGAAGCTGCTCCCCTTCGTATTCTTTTATGATGGTAAAGGTCGGGCTGTTTACAATGCCCTTTACGCCGATCGCTTCGGCAAAAGCCTGCGAAAAACGCGTTTTGCCCGCGCCTAAATCGCCGTCCAACGCAAGTATCGCGCCCGGCTTTACCCAAGCAGCAAGCTGCTTGGCTAATGCAATCGTGTCCTGCTCCGTTTGTGCCAGCCATGTGGCATGGTTTACCTGTTGCTGCATTTTCTACTCACCCGTTCATCACAAAAAATGATTGTACCCGCGTTTCTTAAGCTTTTCTCGCTTCTCCGAAGGAGAAAGCCGGCCTCGCCCCGCATTAGCCTGATTATGGCGCACAAGCTCTACTCCAGGCTCGCCCTCCCCGGTCTCCCCGATAATGAAAAAAGGAAGTCCCTCTTGCTGAAAAACAGCCCGCATGGGTTCCGCATCTTCGGCTGCCATCGTTCCCAGCAATACATAATCCTCACCGCCGTAAAGCATCCATTCAAGCGGATCGATGCCTGTCCTTGACGCGTAAGCCGCCATGCTTCCGCTCCTCGGCAGCAACGCTTCCCTCAGTATGACCCGTAGCCCCGAGGCCTCCGCAATTTCCCATGCCTCGCTCGCCAACCCGTCACTGACATCGTTTAGCGAGCGACAGCTTCCGCGCGATAGGAGCAGCCGGCCTGCACGCACCGACGGGCCTGGCCTCTGATGCGCATGTACGAGCGATGCCTCCGGCTGTCCGCTGAAATCCGCGGGACACTGCTTCTCTCCCGTACGCTCCTCCTGCGCCAGCAGCGCATGCAGACCCGCCGCCGACATGCCGACGGCGCCGGTCACAAACACCGCATCGCCCGGCCTCGCGCCCGAACGAAGCAGCTCACGCCCCGCTTCCACGGTTCCCGTCACCGTTACCGCGACAACCAACTGCCCCGGCGACGACGTCGTATCGCCTCCTGCAATCGCAACCCCGTAGCGATCGGCGCACTCGTACAGCCCATCGTACAGCCTTCGCATCCGCTCCGGCGAATACGACGGCGGCACGCTGACCGAGACGAGCGCATGCAAGGGCACGCCTCCCATCGCGGCAATGTCGCTAATGTTCGCGGCAAGCGCCTTATAGCCGACATCCTCGTCCCGCATCGTCGACTGCTTAAAGTGGACGGTCTCCACCATCGTGTCGACCGCCAGCAGCAGCCGCTTCGGAGCAGCTACGCCATCCTCCGCGGAAGCGGGATCCACGACAGCGGTATCGTCGCCTATGCCCGTGATCACGCCGCGCCGCTGCTGCCACTTGCTCTCCTGCCTGGCCGCCGTCCAATGATGAATACTCGCAAACTCATCCAAAATGCAGCTCTCCTTCATCCCAAGCCTCAGTTAGCCGCTAGCTGCATGCAGATCCGGCAGCGTCATTTGTCCACCTGGGCTACTATCATCATTAGTGAATATCCCGTTTCTTAAACCGTCCGCCCTTTACATCATGAATATTGCCGACAGCGAGAAACGCCACGGGGTCGAGTTCATGCACGATCGACTTCATTTTTGCTTCCTCCAGCCGCGTAATGACGCAAAAAATAACGCGTTTGCTGCCGCCCGTAAATCCGCCTTCCCCATGCAAATAAGTAACGCCGCGTCCCAGCCGGCTCATGATGGCTGCGCCGATCTCCTTCGACTCATCGCTAATAATCCATACAGCCTTCGATTCGTCAAAGCCCTCGATGGTCACGTCAATCAACCGGAATGCAATGTAATACGCGATAAGAGAATACATCGCCCGGTCCCAGCCGAACACAAAGCCCGCGCTGCCGAGAATGAACAAGTTGAAAAACATAACCGTCTCGCCGACAGAAAACGGAAGCCTCTTATTAAACAAAATCGCAACGATTTCCGTACCGTCAAGCGAGCCTCCGAAACGAATGACCATACCGACGCCAATCCCGAGGATCACGCCGCCAAAAATAGCCGCCAAAAAGGGCTCAACCGTAAGCGGCGGCACCGGATGAAGCAAAAACGTTCCAAGCGACATTACCGATACGCCGTACAGGGTTGAAATCGCAAAGGTTTTTCCGATTTGCTTATACCCGAGAAACAGAAAAGGCAAGTTCAATAAGAATAGAAAAAGACCGAGCGGCAAGGAGGATAAATGGGAAGACATAATCGATATACCGACTATACCACCATCAATAATGTGATTTGGTACGAGAAAAATTTCCAATCCAACCGATACCAGCGCAGCGCCGAGCGTAATAAACAGTACTCTTCGCAGCACTTCGAGCTTGGACAGCTTGTGGTGCTGTAATGATCCCATAAGTGAACTCACATCCCCTACTGGCTCTTTTTCTCATCATTTTACCTTAAACGCTATCAGATATAAAGCAAGTCTACCATTATTGCAAAAAAGAAACCTTCCGCACCGGGCAGCTTGCGGCCGCCGGTTCGAAAGGTTTCTCCATAGGTTAACCGATGACCGAGAACGCTTCTACGCCTGCCGGTATCGATTTGGTGCGATAGATTCTGCCAAAGCTATCATATACGACAAGGGTATAATTCGCAGTCGTCAGAGTCGTAACCAAACTGAAAAACACAACGCCAAAACGGTCGAATGCCGCGGTTTGAATAAGCGTACTGCCTCTGTACAAAGCAGCGTTAAAGCCTGTTGTATTGAAGGGTACACCGCTGTTGTCTACCCACAATACCGTTAAGCGGTTAAATGTAGGCCCGCTTTGGATCCTACGGGCGCTTGATTTATTGATCACGATCTTATCTACGTTTTTCAGATTAAATAGAGGGGGTACTGCCCGATTTGCCATACTTTCACTCCTTCCCGCATTTATATTAAAATATGCGAGAATAGGAGATTTGGTATGGTCTGTATCCTAATTAAAATGCCTAATATTACCGGCTTCAGCTGCTTGCTACAGCTCCTTGACGACGGTAATATGCAGCTCGTCCTTCAGCTCAATCTCATAGGGCGAGGCCGGCATCGTGCCGTCCGGCTCCATGATGATGCGCACCCGCGGACGATGAACGGCAAGCTCGTTATTTTCCGATACCACGCCGACCTGCCCCGTGCTGAGCAGCAGCGAGGTCGCTACCGGATAAATCGAGATATGCCGGCAAAACAGCTTGATAAGCTCATGATCAAAATAAGTCCCTCCGGCTGCAAAAAGAAACTCGATCGCTTCGCTCGCTGTATACCGCTTCCGATACGGCCGCGGCGAGGTTAACGCATCGAATGTATCCGCTAAACCGACGATTTGGCCGTACAAGTGAATTTCGTTTTCCTTGAGCCCGCGCGGATATCCCGAACCGTTAAAGCGCTCGTGATGCTGAAGCGCGCAGTGCGCGGATACGATCGATATATCATGATACTTCCGCAAAATATCGAAGCCGTCCTTCGCATGGCTTTGGACGGTTATACGCTCCTCCGCCGATAAGGCTCCTGTATGACTCAACAGCTTCTGCGGAACCTTTGTCATACCGATATCGAAAAGAAGCGCGCCGATGCCGAGCTCTTCCAGCTGATTGCGGTTAAAGCCCTTTGCTATGCCCATGATGCCCGCAAGCACCGCTACATTAAAGGAATGTTGAAACAAATAGCCATCCATGGCATGAATGCTCGTTAAATTGACGAGCATATTAGGTCTTGAAGACAGGTCCTGCATGATTTGTCCGAACACCGCCCGGAAATTCCGGCCCATATCGGGCGCGATCGTTCGGCCCTTTGATACGTTTTGGTCTTTGAAGGAGTTCATCGTTTTATAGATGGTATCGACCGCTTGCTTACGCGTTTCGTCTCTGATCGTGTCCTCGGGAATGATATCCTCCGTTAAACCATCCTCTATGAATAGAAAATCAATGCCCAAGTTACGCAATCGATCGATGTAACGATCATTGAGCTCCACCCCATCACCCAGAAGCACGTTGCCGTTTTCTTGGAAAATAGGCTTAGCCACTCTGTCTCCCGGCTTGACCATTCCAATTTGCACTTTTCTCATTAGATTAGTTCCCGCCTTCGATAATTTAGCGCTTGTAACCGATCGCATCTATTTTATCAGAACTATCTGCCACTGACTATGCGGAGGACATGAAAAAAACCCGAACGTCTCGTTCGGGCCCTTAGGCTAGTTTTCTTTTGACAATCCGGTTGCGGCCATTGAATTTCGCTTCGTACAGCGCTGCATCCGCCTGCGCGAGAAGCTCCCGCAAGAAGGCTTTAGGGTCATCGAGGTCAGAGGGCTCAAAATGATCAATCGAGATGACGCCCATGCTGATCGTTACCGAGATCGGCATTTCCCCGTTCCCCATATTGATTTTATTCTGCTCGACCGATTCCATCAGACGTTCGGCAATTTGATCCGCCTGTTCCCGGTTGGTATGCGGCAAATACACCGTAAATTCTTCTCCGCCGTACCGGGCCAAAATATCCGTAAACCGAAGCGAGCCCCGCACCGCATCGACCGTGCCGCATAGCACCTCGTCGCCAATCAGATGCCCGTACTTGTCGTTAATGGATTTGAAGTGGTCCAGATCAAATAAAAATATTGAAAAGGGAATGCCGTAGCGGATATTCGCAACGACCTCTTGCTCCAGCTGATGCAGCAAATACCGCCGGTTGAAGCAGCCAGTCAAGCCATCGGTAATCGCCATATGCTCCAGTTTCTTATTCGCTTGAAACAGCTCGTCCTGCATAATAAGCAGATCGCGGTTGCGATCCTGAAGCTGCTCATTCTGGTCATTTGTCTCTTCTACCAGCAGCCGAAGCTCGGTTACATCCTGAAAGGTTAACAGCCTTCCGACCGGTGTCTTCTTATTGTACAAAATGGGAGCGGATTGCACGATCACATGGCGGTACTTGTCATAAGAAATGGCAATTTCAATCTCAAGCCTGTCCATGGGCCGCTTCCGCTGCTCCTCGATAAATGCGGTAAACTCCCTCGAAGCCTCTCCCTTGAACTGTGGACCAAGAAGGGCAGGATTGAATTTATCGCCGATGCGCAGCCGAAGAATCGGTTTGATCACTTTATTCACTTCGAGAATGATATCATTCTCGTCCAATACGATAATGCCCATTGACATCGTATTCATTACGTCCCTTTGGACCGTTTGAATAATATCGAGTACTTTATTCCTTCTAATGGCGTGAACCAGATAGACGGCCGCAAGCACCATCCCGACTGAAATTAACGGAACGTATCGATTCATTGCCTCAATGAACACAACATTGATGATCAAATCGGCGATAGCAAACGAAACCAGTACGAACATGCCAACGATTGCGGTCTTGATTAAAGTACGCTGTCTGGACGATTTCTCGCCCCGCAGCTTATAAAACATAATCGTGAACGAAATCACCATATAAAGAATCAGCTGGACAATCATAATCCAATACAACGACCCATGCTGAAGCTGCTTCAACGGACTGAGCCGTACATTGATACTTAAAAACATGCCGTTAGGATTGATGACGACTGCCGCAACAGATATAAGAGCCGGTATCGCTAAAATGAATAACCGGCTCTTTCGTATCACATACGACTGGCCGGTAAGAAAAAGGATAAAGGCAAACCAACCAATGCCAAGCAAGGAAAGCCCTATATATGAAACCGAGAGATAGAACAGTTTGAAAGCCGTTGAGGAAACCGTCTGCGACACGAATTGAGAGAACGTCCAGCTCATAAACACGATATGTAAAGATAGGTATATGCGATGCAGGACCGTAACGGTGCTTGTGGCAAACACGTAGAAAAACAAGCCGAGCAGCACTAGAAACATACTAAAGTCTAGCCAGATCATCCATTCCATTACGGTTCACCCATTCATTTGATAGCCATCTTCTTCCATTGTAGCAAATGTTAATAATATCGACAATTACTTAACATCAAAAAATTCAAAGTTTAACAATCGACATTATACCCATTATTTGGATATTTCGTTCGGCCATCGCTCGGCGAGCATATGCTCGAGAGACGGGGAGATATTCAGAAACTGGCGGAATTGTTCGTACTGCTCCCATTTTTTCATGGAAAGCCCCTGCTGCTCGGTACGAACGGCGCGTATGAGCAGATTTTTCGGTGTATGCTCCGGATCTACGAATTCCAGCATTTGTACCTTATATCCTAATACCTCAAGCAAAGTTCCCCGGGCCGCATCCGTTGCCAGCGCGGAAAAACGTTCCTTCAGCAGGCCTTGCGACAGAAGCGGCGAGAGGACGTCGTTATCGACCTGCTTGAACAGCTCATGCTGGCAGCACGGAACAGACATAATGATCGAGGCTCCCCAGTTGACCGCCTTGGCAAGGGCCGCATCCGTAGCCGTATCGCATGCATGCAGCGTGACCACCATGTCGGCAGCCTGCAGCTCCTCGTAATCGGCAATATCGCCAACCAAAAATTGCAGCTTATTGTAACCGAGTTTAGCCGCAAGCTCAGAGCAGAACGCAATGACATCCGCTTTTAAATCGAGACCGATAATATTGATTTTCCGCTGCTGCTCCACTGCCAGCAAATGGTACAATGCAAATGTCAGATACGACTTTCCGCAGCCGAAATCAACGATCGTAAGCTCCCTGTCCTTCGGCAGGTATGCAAGGACATCCGTTACCATCTCCAGGAACCGGTTGATCTGCCTGTATTTATCCTGTTTTTTGGCGTGGACCAAGCCCTCGGTCGTCATGATGCCCAGCTCGACAAGGAACGGCGCCGCTTTTCCTTCCGCGAGCACGCGCTGTTTCTGCCTGTTATGCTGCTGGACTCCTTTTTTGGAATCCCCGGTAGGAGGCTTCTTGAGTACGGCTGCCTTGCCTTTCTTATTAAAAAGCAGTTGAACATCCGCTTCCGGCGTCTTTACAAACGCTTGACGGTAATTTTCCTGCAGCAGGCCAATGGCTCTCTCCGCAGCCTTGGTCTCTTCGATATTGTCATGCGTAACCTTATTCGCAAAATGATATTCAAATTGATAAAACAGCCCGTTCTTCATCTCGATCGGACGGATGACCGTTTTGGGCGCCGCAGTGCCGTCCTTCCGCTTGGGCTGGCTTAATGTTGCCTGCAGCAGTTCTTTCTCGCTGATCCATTTTGTAATGTCTTGCTGCCATTGTTCCGTCATGCGTATCTTCACTCCCAGCCTTTATTGAAGCTAAGCCCACACTTCCGCGCTTAGTCTAAGGTCTTATCTACTAGCTTGATAATGCTTCAAGCCCCTGCTTGATTTCCTCGCGCGGCAAACCGCCTGCTTCAAGCCGTTCATCCGCCTGCAATAGCATTCGTCTGTACAGCTCCGCTGCCTCTTCCCGGTCCAACCCGTTATCCTCGAGCAGCTCATGCATGAGGTTCTCGGCGGAATCATAACGGCCCTCCTCCATATGCCATTCCGTAAGGAGCCGCTTGGTCTGCCTTGGAAGCTCGTATGGAAGGAGCCGCTCCAGCAGCTCCTTGATTTGTTCGCGCGGCTCCGCGAGCGTAGGCTCTGCGCCTGCAAGCGATAACCGCAAAAAGAGATGCAGGGATTTCATATTGGCAAAGAAGCTCTCATCCTCCCGGCCCAGTTCCGCATTCAACTCCGCCTCATGCTTCATCAGAATCGCGATGGCCAGCAAATGATCGGTTTCCAATAGGCCGTTCGTCGTCATCATTTTCATCAAATCTTCGTCCGACAAGGATCGGATCAGCTTGCTGCTCAAACGGAATTTCTTATCCAGCAGCTCATCAATGAACAGCAGCGCATCCTCGTGCTTGCGTTCTCGCCTCAGATTCAATATCTGGCCAACCGCTTCCGTCATCTGCTCGATCATCCGCATGAAGTAATCGCGTTGAAACATCTGGCTTCCCCTCTCCCTGCATGCTACTGCTTTGAATTCACGAAGCTGACGATGGCTGAGATCAGCTCCTTCGGCTGCTCCACCATTCCCATATGGCCGGAGCTGCCGAGTTCCACCTTTGTTGTCGCGCCGTTCTCAGCCGCAAATACGCTCTCCGCCGGAATGACTTTATCATTGGCGCCGGCTACAAGCAGCACGGGCAGCTCAGACTGTTCGATAATATGCTTGCGGTCAGACCTTGCCTTCATTCCTTTTGCCGTGGCAATCGCGCCTTGGACGGATGTGCCGTAACCGATCTGTTTGCCGCGTTCAACCTCACCTTGCCGGGCTTCGAGGCTTGCCGGGGCAAAGAGCTTAGGAATAAGTCCGTCTACGAATGGCTGAATCCCGTTTTGCTCCAATGCCGATACGGCTTTATCCCGGTTTTCCTTCGCTGCGTCGCTGTCCGGCAGCGCTGTCGAATGAATGAGGCCGAACGCCGATAGCTTCTTCGCATATTTCTCCGCGAAAGCCAGGGTAATATAACCGCCTAAGGAATGACCGAGCAGCACCGCATTATGAATTTGGAGCTTAATCAACAATTCGGCAAGATCCTCCGCGTACGTCTCCATCGAATAAATCTCATCGTTTGGCGCCGAGCTTCTGCCATGCCCGCGCGCGTCAGGTGCAATAATGCGTACGGATTGCTCCAGCTCCTCTACGATGCGTTCCCAATACGCCGAGCTGCCGCAATAGCCGTGAAGCAGGACGACCACCTCGGAAATACCATCCTCCGCTCCGCCGTCATGCGGGTGTGAATCATAATAAGCAAGCTCTGCGCCGTTATTCAAGAAAAGCTTGCGCTGCGCGATTGATTGTACGTTACCTTGTTCTTCGTTAGTCATTGCAATTAGCTCCTTTGCACAATCGGAATTTGTAATTCAGGATTTACTGAAGTCGACTCCACTATGTAGCTGCTCCAAGCTGCTTCTATTGCGTTCACTACCTCGTTTGCCATACGCAGGACTTGATATAGCGACGTCGTTTGCAGCATCCAGTAGGCTTTTGGGCCATTTGCATTCACCACGCCGGCTATGCTGTATTGTCCGATTGCCGGCAATCGGCGGCCGATCGCTTTCCCTGGCTGAAGCGGGCCCTCCGATACGAGGAAGCGTCCAATAGAGCTGGGCTTACCAAGGCAAGCATCTATGGCGATAACCGTGCAATCCTTAGGGATCCCCGCTGCCGACCGTTCTACGGCATGCGCATCGCAAGGCTGCTGCAGCGTGCCGATGACATTCGGCCAGCCGCGTTCCTTCAACAAGCTCCCCGCTAGAGGCCCGAAGGAATCGCCGGATGAGCGGTCGCTTCCAATACAGACAAATACAATGCTTCTCCGGTCTCTGTGCTGACTTGCAATGCTTTCAAGGAATAAAGCTATTTCACTTTTCGTTAATTGTTCCGTCGCCTTGCACCTGCCCTGTGATCGTTTACTTTGCCGTTCTGCTTTTAATTGTATCCAATTTTAAGATCCTGTTCAATTTGTGGTCAATCCCGATTGAAACATGTTACAATTGCAGCAGCGAAACAGGTTCGATTCTACTCCCCGAGGCCGCTTACGGCCCACAAAAATTTCAGGAGGCACTCCATGACTAATTTAGACTTGCAAACCCAAGAAAACGTTGAGTATATGATCGAGGTTATTAAAACCAAGCTTAAAATGGCTTCCGCTGCGGCAATGCAGGCTTCTAACTTCGACCTTGGCAAATATGAGGATATTAGAGACCTATACGAAGTGGTTGCATCTAAAGAAAAGTTCAGCATCAGCGAAGTTGAAGCGCTTGTATCCGAGCTTGGCAAGCTGCGGATTCAATAACATTTTTTACAAACAAAATATTCCAGTATCAGACATTAATTTTCATTTTTCAACAGAAGAAGAACCGAGCCTGGCACCTTTGCCGAGCTCGGTTCTTCTTCTTTGCTGCAAGTGTTAATCTTGATCCTCTGCTTCCAACTCCGCAGCCTCTATAGACAGCTTGATCGAAACATCCTTATGCTCGCCTTTAAGGAAATGCGCGATTCTCTCCAGCTTATCCGCAAGCTCAGGGCCGCTTAGCGTCGTATTCAAGTGATAGTCAAAGCTATCAGCCGGCAGCTTACGGTCGGCATAAGCGTTTTGCCCTGCCCAGCCGCGCTCCCCGCCAGCGTTGGCTCTTGCGATCAACTGCTCCTGAACGGGATAAAATTTATCTGATTTATTTACGACTCTCTCATAAATGCGCAGTTTCTTCAGTAGCATATAGTATTGCGCGGAATGTTTGAAATTCCATGCCTCGCGGATATCTTTAAGCGTATAGTCCATCTTCCAGCGCTTAAGTTTTTCGACCTGCTCATCTGTGCTTAGCTGCAAAAAATCGTCTAGCGGCAGCATCTTTTCAGACATCATGACCCCTCCGATAAATAGTTAATAGAGTTATAAAAAAATAATTCATATTGCTTTGTTTATCCTATAAAAAATACCATAATTTTTGGCACTTTACAAATTAATATAATTTCACATTCGATAATTAATTAGCTTTTTACCTGAACCATACAAATAAAAAACCTCCATTCCGCCGTGGGTATCCCGCGCAAATGGAGGTTCTTCCGTACTATGCTCTTTGAAGGCCGATCGACGTTAAGAAGCGCTCGAATGCCGCAGCGCCATCCGTCGTGCGCTTGTACACCCCTGCGTCCTTCAACACGTCCAAGAACTTGGCGCCGGTTTCCGACTCTACGATCGTTTTGGCCTGCTCCGCCGTATTAGCGGTGCCAAAGCGCCCGATAAGCGACAGAAGCCAGTCCGCATGCTTATGAAGCGGATGCGTGTCAGCATAAAGCTCAGCGCCGGAAGCCGCTGCCGCGCCTGTCAAATAAGCTGCGATCTGCTCGAGCTCATCCTTCAAGCGTCCTGGCAGCACCGCAAGTCCCATGACTTCGATTAACCCGATGTTTTCTTTTTTTACATGATGCAGATGCTGATGCGGATGGAAAATCCCGTCCGGATGCTCTTCGCTGGTCCGGTTGTTGCGCAGCACCAAATCGATCTCATACTCGCCGTTATCCCGCAGCCTTGCAATCGGAGTAATCGTGTTATGCGGCGTCAGCTTGCCGTCCGCTTCCTCCGTGAAGGCCAGTACATCTGCCGAAGCATCGCTGTAAGCGCGCCACTCGTCCAGCAGGCGGCATGCCGCGCTATGCACGTCAGCCTTTGACGTGCCATTGACCCTTACGACGGACATCGGCCAATTCACGATACCGAAGCGCACGCCCGGAAGCGTCGGATCAGCAAACAAGACATCGGCGGATGCAGCCTCCATCGGAAATACGTGACGGCCGCCTTGGAAATGGTCATGGCTAAGAATCGAGCCGCCAACGATCGGCAAATCGGCGTTTGAGCCAATAAAGTAATGCGGAAATTGTTCAACGAAATCCAGCAGCCTTGCAAAAGATGAGTGGGAAATAACCATCGGCTCATGCGCGCCTTTAAAGATAATGCTGTGCTCGTTATAGTACACATAAGGAGAATATTGAAAATACCACTGCTCCTCTTGCAGCGTTAGCGGCAAGACGCGCAGATTTTGGCGGGCAGGGTGATCCGGGCGTCCCGCGTAGCCGACATTTTCGACGCATAACAAGCATTTCGGATACTTCGCTTGCGGCATCGTTTTGAGCAGGGCGATTTCCTTCGGATCCTTCTCCGGCTTCGAGAGGTTAATCGTAATTTCGAGCTTCCCGAATTCCGTCTCATGAAGCCAATACAGATTTTTGCGGATGCGGTCCATGCGAATGTAATTCGAGTCGATGCTCAGATTATAGAATGCATCCGTGGCTGCTTTTAGCCCCTCCTCCTCCGTCAAGCGCTGGAATGCGGCGCTCGCTTCGGATGGACGCGGCAATAAATACCCCATGATACGGGCATCAAGCAGGTCGCGGTATGTCGTTGAATTGTCTGGGATCAACCCGATCGCATAACCGTAATCGAGCAGCTGCTCCAGCAGCGGAACCGCGCTTTCCAGACGCTCCCCGATGACTTCACCCTCGAATGCTTCGGTGAATCGAAATAAATCAAGCAGCTGGTTTCTTGCTGCATGCATGTCCAGCTGATCGGCTATCAGCTTGCGCTGTACCGCGAATTGCAGCAATCTTTCGATTAGACTCAGCGCATCGCTGGCTGATAGCTCTTGTTGTTCTTTAGCCAATTGTTGTAGCCCCTTTCGGTTAAGCGGGTAACCTTAATCGTTGTAGCCGTTCGGATTTGCTTCATGCCAGCTCCAAGCGCTTTTTATGATGTCCTCGAGCTTGTCGCGTTTCGGATTCCAGCCCAGCTCCTTGCGGGCACGGTCGGACGATGCGACAAGCGTCGCAGGATCGCCTGCGCGACGGGCCTCGAACACGGCAGGGATTTCTTTGCCGGTAACGGCACGCGCAATATCGATAACTTGCTTGACAGAGAAGCCTGTTCCGTTGCCCAAATTATATACAGCGCTGTCCGCGCCGCCTCGAAGGCGGTCAACAGCCAGCACATGCGCATCGGCAAGGTCGCTGACATGGATATAGTCGCGGATGCAGGTGCCGTCCGGCGTATCGTAATCTTCGCCAAATACGGAAATATGCGGGCGCTGTCCAAGCGCTGCTTGAAGCACGATCGGAATCAAATGCGTTTCCGGGCTGTGGTCTTCGCCGATTTTGCCGCTCTCATGCGCGCCGGCCGCGTTGAAGTAACGAAGCGACACGAATTTGATGCCATGGGCAACATCGAACCATTTCATCATCTTTTCCATCGCCAGCTTTGTTTCGCCGTAAGCGTTGGTTGGAAGCGTACGGTCATACTCGTCGATAGGCACGTTTTCCGGCTCGCCGTAAGTAGCTGCCGTCGACGAGAACACGATTTTGCGCACATTGTATTCATTCATCTTCTCAAGCAGGCAAAGGGTACCGAAAACGTTATTATGATAATATTTGCCGGGGTCCTTCATGCTCTCGCCTACCAGCGAATTTGCTGCAAAGTGAATGACCGCATCGATCTCGTTTTCTTTAAAAACCGTATCCATGAAAGCCGCATCGCGAAGATCGCCTTCGTAAAGCTTACCTCCAAGCAATGCTGCGCGGTGCCCTTGCTGCAGGTTATCGACGATAACGATGTCTTCGTCGCGCTCCTGCAAAGCTGCTACGGCATGCGAACCAATATATCCTGCCCCGCCTGTCACTAAAACTGCCATCTTTCATTTCTCCTCTCCGAATGGTGCTGCTGTAAAATGGGTTTATACGAGGCGCTCTACGCCGTTTCCAATCGTGCATACGTAGAAATCAGCCGTTAAGCCCGTTGCTTCGTTATATTTGCGGCCAACTTCTTCTTGGAACGCTTCAACGCTGTCTTCATGTACGAGCGAGACGGTGCATCCGCCAAAGCCAGCGCCCGTCATACGGGAACCAAGCACGCCCGGCACTTGACGGGCAGCCGCAACCATGGCATCCAGTTCAGCGCCTGTTACTTCATATAAGTCGCGCAAGGAATCATGCGAGCCGTTCATCAATTGGCCAAATTGGGCAAGATCATTCGCTTTCAGGGCTTTGATCGATTGCAGGACGCGGTCGATCTCTTCCACGACATGCTGGGCGCGTTTTTGCACGGTGGCATCCTTGATCAAATGCTTCGCGGAATTAAACTGCTCCAGGTTGATTTGTCCGAGCAGCGTAAGCTCGGGGAATGCAGCCCGCAGATCCTGGACCGCTTGCTCGCACTGGGCGCGGCGCTCGTTATAAGCGGAATCAACAAGTCCGCGGCGTTTGTTCGTATTTCCGATGACGAGCTTATATTTGCCTGAGTCAAAAGGAATAAGATCGTACTCGAGCGTGTCGCACATCAGGAGAATCGCGTGATCCTTTTTACCGTTGGCTACCGCAAATTGGTCCATGATGCCGCATTGCACGCCGTTAAACTCATTTTCGGATTTTTGCGAAAGCAAAGCGATTTTTACTTTGTCCGTCTCTAAGCCTTCAAGCGTTTGAAGCGCGTAAGCCGTTACGACTTCGATGGAAGCAGAAGAAGAAAGTCCTGCTCCGTTCGGAATCTCGCCATGGTACAGCAAGTCGTAGCCGCTAGTGAATTGAACACCGCTTTGTTGAAGCTCATATACGATTCCTTTTGGATAGTTCATCCAGTCATCAGCCTCGTCATAAACAATAGCGTCCAGCGAAAAGCTCTTCGAAGAAGGAAAATTGGTTGTCGCTAGTCCAAGCTGATTGTCGGGACGCTTGCGGATCAGCAGCGTCGTACCGAAGGTTAAAGCAGCAGGGAAAACATAACCGCCGTTATAATCCGTATGCTCCCCGATCAGGTTTACACGGCCTGGAGCATGGAATACGGCGATGCCGTCCGCGTCTCCGCCGTATTGCTGTATGAATTGCTGTGTTAGCGCGTCAATGTTTGCCATTTGCTATCACGTTCCTTTTTGTCAGTTTAGTGTGTTTTGTTTTCAACTTCAGTATAAGGGAACCTTCGTAAAAACGAAATGGCGGCAAGTGCTTTTTATATGGATTAATGTGACTTCTCCTACCCTAAATGGACATGCTATGATAGTGTAAAGCCAGCATTTGTTCGCATAATTATTTCAATATAAAGCAGGTGTAAAGTAAAATGCAGCAGGATATGTATACGGTTGCCTCCAATCCGGTTATAGGCGGCGGGAACTCGCAGCTGAATGTGCTGTTTGCCGGCGAGAGCCAGACGAAGCCGCTCCACCGGCTTGGGCCCAAGGTATATGATTTTTATTTAATGCATACCGTGCTGGAGGGCAAGGGACTTTTCATTTGCGACGGCATCCGTCATGAGCTCCGTGCCGGCCATACTTTCTTGATCGAGCCGGAGCAGCTAATCAGCTACGAATCCGACGGCGATCTGCCTTGGCGGTATCGCTGGGTGGCTTTTAACGGAACGCAATCCGCCGAGCTCGTGTCCGCTGCCGGCTTTACTGCCGAGCAGCAGGTTGTGTTTGCGCCGGATAAACGGCGGACCAGCGCCTTGTTCCGCCAAATCTTCGAAACCTTCCGCCGCGGCGGCGCGGCCGCGGATATGAAAGCGGCCGGGTACCTGCACCTGCTGCTCGCCGAATACAAAACTTTATTGCATACGCAAAGCGGCAGCTCGCTGCGCACCGCTCAGGCAGAGGGCGACCATTTGCTGCAACAGGTAGTCCACTACTTGTCCACGCAGTATGCCCACCCGGTTTCCATCGCGCAAATGGCTGAATCGCTCGGGTATAACCGGGCTTATTTATCGCGCTTATTCAAGCAGCGAACCGGTGAATCTCCCGTCACGTTCCTCCTCAAGCTGCGTATCGACAAGGCTCGGCACATGCTTCGCGAACGTCCCGAGCTGACGATCGAGCAGGTCTCCGCCTCCGTCGGGCTGCAGGACGCGCTTTATTTTTCCAAGCAATTCCGCCGTTTTCACGGCCAATCGCCTACCGCGTACCGCGAAGCGATGCGGAGCTTCGGGGAATAAAAAACATTTTACGTGCACGCATTAGTATCCTCCTCCCCTTGCTTCATATTCCTAAAAAAGGGTAATACTATTTCAGGGAGTGATGACCAATGAAGGAGCTCTATACCGGTAACTTATATTGGCCGGAAACACTAGGCAGCACCCGGAAATTCGAACCTCTGCGCCAGCATAAAAAAACACAGGTTGCCGTCATCGGCGGCGGCATGTCCGGCACTATTTGCGCCTCCGTATTCATTAACAGCGGCCTATCCGTGTTGATGGCAGAACGGGGAGAGGTGTCAGGCGGCAGCACCTTGGCCAATACCGGCCTGCTGCAGTTTTCGAACGATATCATGTTATGCGACTTAATCGATCAAATCGGAGAGCGTGACGCAAAAACTTTTTATAGGGCATGCAGGGATGCTATCCATTTAATTGAACAGACAGCCGAATCTCTTGCTGCCGATGTCGGTTTCAGAAGAAGAAGCAGCCTCTTTTTCGCTTCGACCGAGCAGCACCTGCCAAAGCTAAAAAAAGAGTACGAGGCACTGAAAGCATGCGGATTCGATGTTGAATATTGGCCGCCGGAAGAGATCGAGAAGCATTTTCCGTTCCGGAAGCCCGGCGCTATCGTGACACATGGCGATGCAGAGTTAAATCCCTTTCAGTTCGTAAGCGGCATCGCTAACGCCGCAGCCCATGCCGGACTTGAAATATATGAGCAAACGGATATTGTGGCGCATGATACGCTGCCAAGCGGGATTCACCTACTTCGCACGTCGGATGGCTATGTAATAGAGGCCGAACATGTGGTTTACGCGGTCGGCTACGAGCCAGAAGAGCTTCGCGGCAAGCTGATCAAAGCGGAGATGAGCCGCTCCTTCGCGCTTGTAACCGGTATCCAGAACAGTCTTCAAAGCTGGCATGAGCGCTTTTTGGTTTGGGAAACCGCTCGCCCCTACCTATACATGCGTACGACACTTGATGGGCGCGTTATCGTAGGCGGACTGGATGAGCATATTGAGCAGCCGCTGCAAAGCGATAAACAAAGGCTGAAACGAAGCGAGGAGCTGCATGGAAAGCTAAAAGCGCTGTTCCCCGAACTTCAGGCTCCCATTGCATATGAGTGGAGCGCTACCTTTGGGGAATCCTGCGACAATCTGCCCTTTATCGGTGCCGACCCGGCATGGAAAAACGTCTACTACTGCTTAGGCTATGGGGGCAACGGCACGGTATACAGCATGCTTGCTGCCCATATCGTACGCGATCTCATTTGCGGCGATAAGCATCCATTAACCGATATTGTGAAGCTGGACCGCAAATCCCTGACCAACGCTTAAACGGCCTACATACACTGCACGCTATAGATAACAAGAAGCCTCGTTATAGCGCAAGAATCTGCTTGCGCTATAAACGAGACTTCTTTTTTTGCATCGTATCCTAATGGATCTTATTCGCCAGCGGCGATCACCGAGGCGTTACACGCCCGAAAAACGGCCTCTGCCGCACCGAGGCGCGACAAATCCGGTCCCCCCTCCTTGTCGAACAAAGATTTGCTGTCATCGGTTTCAACGATGACCACTATTGAACCGCTGCGCAGCGCCTGGCTGCACGCCTGCGCTTCGTCATCGTCAAGCCCGAGCGCATGCAAGCTGCCGCTATGCTCATCGTCGTTGAACAATATGGCAGCCGCAAAAGGATTGCCGCCTACGGCATAAGGCGCCGCTCCATAACCAGTTATTCCATAAACGGCATTTGTGCCGACGCCGGCATAACCGGTTGCGACAGCCATGCCAAAGCTGCTTGATCCATCCCGGTCTGAAGCGGATTCCAGCTCTCTGAGCTCGTCAACATGGATGTCGCTCTCCGCCTCAATGCGTCTGGAATGCTCGGAATCCTTAGCCAGCACCTTTAGCTCGCCCTTTACGAAGCCGGATTGCTCGAGCTGTTCAATCGCTGTAATGGCTTGCTGCTCGGTGTCAAAAATGCCAATCTTTCTCGCCATCGACTTTCCCTCCTGAATACAGACAGAATACCTATGCTGTTCATGCTTTAAGCTAATAATGGTATGCCCTGTTTTTGACGGAATAAGTCGGATTTTGTAGATTGGCAGCTTGATGTAACAATCGATTTGCCTAATCTGACGATTAGGTTGTGAATCAAAGCGGTTCACGGTATGATGAAGGAATAGATATTGGAAAATCGGACAAGCAGGAGGCAAAGCGATGATCCATCGGATGCTTCGCTATCCCGCAGGATGGGAATGGCATGTACTGCAGCAAGCAAGGCAGCAAACCGTAAGAATTGAACCCTTGCCAAGCAGAAAAGATGCACAAAAACATACAAACGCTTCGCGCGAAGAGCAAAGAGCCGTTAAAGCTATTTTAAAAAAGGAGCAGGATGCTTTAGAGCAGCATACGGATGAGCTAAAGCATCTTTTTCCGGAATGCGCCTCTTGGATTGATGACTGTTCCGGCAGACGGACAAATATGATTTCGGTCGGTGACGCCCCTCATTCGAAGAAACGGCTCTACGGTACCCTCATGCTGCAAGTAACGGATGACCAATCCGACGTTCAGCCCTTTCATTTTTGGCTGTGCGAGGACCGATTGCTGACGATGCATGAGGATATGCGCCTGCCGCTCAGGCTGCAATCCGCCCAGCATACTTCAAAGTTCGACAGCTGCGCGACCGCGCCTGAAGCATTTTTCATTATGCTTGGCATCATTTTAGATACCTTTCACGCCGGCTTGGACGGCTTCGAGACGCGCCTTGGCGAACTGGAAGCAACCATGCGCCAAGAGAACCGCACCGTTCTGATCGATAATATTTTCGAGAGGCGCTATGACTTGCTGCATTGGAGCCATCTCTTCATCCCGATCAGAGAGGTGCACAGCGCCGCTATAGAGGCATTTATGAGCGGCCTTACCGATGTTGACAGTTTTCAGCGTATCACGCATAAGCTCGAAAGAATCGATGCACTGCTCAAGCATTACGCACTGGAGATCGATACCCTTATCACCATGGACGATGCCATCTCCAACTTCCGCGGCAATGATATTATGAAGACGCTCACGATATTTACCGTGCTTTTCCTTCCTGCCACGGTCATAGGCAGCATATGGGGGGTCAACTTCGAGCTCCTCCCGTTTAAGGAATTTAAATGGAGCTTCACGGCTATGTTAGCGATCATCAGCATTATTACTCTCTTCATGTATATTTGGCTGTGGAAGAAAGGCTGGACCGGCGATTTGCTGAATGGGCGTACGCCCAAGGAAATCATCGCTTCAGACGGCTCCTCCACCAGGACGAAACGGGCAAATCGGATGAAAGCAAGCCGTACCGGGCGAGCTTCAGCCGTAGATGCTTCTACACAGCCGCCGCAGGCAAAAACCCGTTCAGAACGGAAACGGAATTCATCCAAACTTCGATGAGATGATGCAAACCAATTAAACCGATAAACGGACAAAAACCGTACAAGCAGGTCAATGACCCGTTTGGACGGTTTTTCTTCGTTTAAACAGCGGCTTACAGCTTGACCGGCTGGCCTGTACGCGCTGAAAGGTTTGCCGCGATCGTAACTTGATGCGTGCGCACCGCATCTGCGTAGCTTGAACGGATTCGCGACGCGTCCCCCGTTCTCACCGCGTGCAGAAAGGCATCGTTTTCCAGCTCATACGGATCGGTTCGGTTGGCGTATTCCGTTTTGCGTCCCGCTTCCTTATCAATCAAACCGCCATGACCCAGCTCCAGCACGCCTTTATTCGTATAAATATGTAAACCGGCCAGGTCGCCCGCCGGAATAGCGCAAGTATTGCTTATCGTCGCTACGGCGCCTCCCGCCAGCTTCAGGGTTACTGTGCCTACATCAGGAACGGTTACGCCTTCCTCAACGCTGCTCATGTAGCGGTCGCCGTATGCGGCATAAACCTCCGTCACTTCGCCCACGGTATAGCGGAGCAAATCGACGATATGGGTGGTCTGCTCGACGAATTGTCCGCCCGAGCCCTCCATCTTGCGCCACCAGCTGACTCCCGGCATCGAGCCCATCCAATAACCGAGAGCCATTAGAGCGGTACGCTCGCGCAGAAGCTCCCGTGCCCGGTCGGTTCCATCCATGTAACGGAAATGGTAACCAGCAGACGTAATCAGCTGCTTCTCTTCGATGCCCTTCAAAAT
Organism: Pristimantibacillus sp. PTI5; assembly: GCF_048572955.1. Taxonomy (GTDB): domain Bacteria; phylum Bacillota; class Bacilli; order Paenibacillales; family Paenibacillaceae; genus Pristimantibacillus. Next base: position 4,308,065 of record NZ_CP183886.1, on the reverse strand, counting down.
CGCAGACGGCAGCATCTCGTCTACTCCGAGCGGTTTTTCTACCAGGAAAGGAATGCTTCTCTCAAGCAACGCCAGCTCGATTTCGCCATGCGCGAACGGCGGCACGCATACGTATACGGCATCTAACTTACGGTCATCCAGCATAGGTTGAATCGAATCATATCCCCGTGCTCCCTCAAAACGCTGTGCCGCCGCATCCGCTTTCTGTTGGTTCGTCGCGGTAAAAGCCGCAACATTCACGCCATCCAGCTTAGCCAGCTTCTCCGCATGCATCATGCCAAACCAGCCTGTTCCCACAATACCTATTTGAAGCGTCATGAATGAATCCCCTTTCAAAATCGGTTTTCTTTCCCGATTATACTTGGATTACAATCATAAAGTCCATTCTTATCCGCTGGTACCCATCAGCCCGCTTTGTCATACAATACAACATCGGTACAGCCGGAGCCGTATGAGCGGAGGGATGATATGGGAGCAAACCCGAGAAACTCGAGAAACACGCAAGCATCGCAGGAGCTTGATCTTCGAACAGCTCTGTTTATGGCAGCTGTTTGCGGGCAAACCTATATGCATTACAACAACAAGGACGGACTGTTCCTTGTCCCGAGGTCTTACAGCCTTGTCGGCGAATTTACTGCCAAAGCCTATGATAACAGTGCGGAAAGATTCGGGTTTGTGCTGACCTCGGAGAGAGCTTCCGTGCTCGCTTTCCGCGGCAGCGGTTCCGCAGTGGATTGGGTTTCCGATTTCATCGCTCAGCAGACCGCATACCGGCCCGTCAAAAACGCAGGCCTCACCCATAAAGGATTTACCGACATTTATATGTCCGCCCGCATAAGCATACTCGATATTTTAAAGAAGCTTCCTCCCGAAAAGCCGTTATTCATTACAGGCCACAGCCTGGGCGGATCTCTAGCCACGCTAGCGGCCATTGATCTGGCATACAATTCTGCGTTTACTTCCCCTATTGTCTATACTTTCGGTACCCCCAGGGTAGGCGATCCTAAATTTGTCAGTACCTATAACGCGGCAATTGCGACCCACTGGCGCTTTCAGAATGAATTTGATATCGTACCGCATCTGCCCACTCTCGTATACCAATCCCCAAAAACCAAACAAACGTATTACTATATGCATGTTAAGGGCGAGGTTAGACGTTCGTTCCGGATGGGCTCCATCGCGGGCAACCATATTTTATCAAGCTATTTTGCCGATCTTGCGAAAGAAGACCCCGCCTTTGCATTGTCCGTTTGCGCTGAACCGCCCGGCTGGTGTCCTGCGATTGATGTCTAACCGACAATACAAGCAGCGGCAAACATAAAAAAATAGTGATGCAAATCTCGGCCTCCATGAAAATGGCTTCATGGTGAATGAGATTTGCCTCACTATTTTGGGTTATCCGATTCTGTTGTCGTATTCCTTACTTTGCAGGCAGCACATACAGCAAAATCGCGAAGAAATGGACAACCGATCCGCCCAGCACGAACAAATGCCATACCGCATGGTGATAAGGAAAACCGCGCCATACATAAAAAACCGTGCCAAACGTGTACAGCAAGCCGCCAGTGACAAGGAGCTGTATGCCGCCTGGCGCCAAATGTTCATTCAAAGGCTTCCAGGCAAAAACGATAATCCATCCCATAGCAATATAAATGATCGTCGACGTGAAGAGAAACCGCGACGCAAAAAACGCTTTAAATATAACGCCAACGAGAGCGGCTCCCCAGACGATGCCAAACAATGCCCAGCCGAGCGTCCCTTTTACGATATGGAACAAAATCGGCGTATACGTGCCCGCGATAAAGACATAGATAAACGAGTGGTCAAGCGATTCGAATACCCGCTTCGCTTTTCCCTCAGGAAAGCTGTGGACGAGCGTCGAAGCTAAATACAAGAGCAGCATTGCTGCGCCATATATCGTAAAGCTAACGACATGCAGAGCCGTTCCTTTCGATGCGGCGAATATAATTAACAGCACCAGCGCCGCTATGCTAAGCGCAGCTCCGATTCCATGCGTGACTGCATTCGCTATTTCTTCTTTTTTGGAATACGTATGGGTATTCGCCATAGGCTATCCACCTCCTAAGTCATAAGGATGAGCCCTTATACCTTCAGGACGCATTCTCTTTACTTAGTGTAAAGGATCATACCCATCCTTTCAACCAACAGCGCACACGGTCAACCGTTTTGTCCAAATTACAGATGGACTCTTGGTCAGTGTAGTCTGGCGTATGGCGAAAATAATCGGCATGTCCGCCGACCGTAGGAATGCCTTCGACATAACCTGGCGCATACTTCATGCGGTTCCATCTTGGTACAGTATAACGGTCTCTGCTCCAGCCGCCCCAGGTGCCGATCCGGCTGATCGGATCATTCAGATTTCCCAATCTGTCTATGGAATGAAAATAACTGACGCGGTCTTGCAGCTTAGGCTCGATTGGCGTTCTCGGCGAGCCGACCTGCACGATGCGGAAATCCTCGATCTTGTCTTGTTCATACAGCATTTTCGCCGCCTGATAGGCCGCCGCTCCGCCTCCGCTGTGTCCAATCAGGAGAATGCGTTCGTTAGTTAACGTTTCCTTGATCTTCCCAAGCGCATGCAAGCCGCCGATTCGTCCGGCCGTTAAGCGGTTAGACAAATCACTTTTCACCTCCAATACTTGCCGAACCAAGCTGCGGCTGGCATCGCCGTAGGGGAAAATGACATGAATGTCGGGCTCTACACCGTCAGACTGAAACAGTTTTTCAAGCTTTATTTTGCATTCCGTAAAGATGCTGTTGGACGTAGCGATACCGGCAAGCAAATAGACATTCATTCGTGATGGTTTGGTCGCCGTCATAACGATTCCCTCCGTAATATACATTAACGTATGTCGCTCACTTTAATATTTAACCGTAACTTTATATTCATTATGTGGGTTAACCGCAAATTTCATTCTTGCATATTTATGTTATTTCCTTGTTGACCGATAATGTAATGCGTTACCCCAAAAACGGATATTTGAATCGGTCCCGTACGTTTGGATGCAAAAGAAGAGCGCCAGGCTGCGGTCAGCCGGCGCTCCTCTTTGATTATTGCTGCGTCTAACTAACCGACTCGAACAGCTATACACCCATCTTTTTACGCTGATTGTTAACTTTCTTCGTGTTTTGGCTCTTCAGTGCCTGCGTCCCGGTAGAAAGATGTGTTTGGCCTGGAGCTCCTCCAGCTTTCGATTGTTTCTTCTGAGCGAGCAGCTGCTTCGCTTTCTCTGCTTGAGTCAGCTTCTTCGGCTGTTCGGCAGATTCGTTTTGTTCGATTGTAGACATAGGTTCACCTCACTTCATGCACTACATATTCTTATTCTACTACACTTATATATCTGGTAAAAGAGGCTTTGCTCAAGGTTACGCTTTTTGTTATCCGCCAGCCCGCCTGCTTCAGCTGCTGCCCGATCGGTTCCGTGGTTACGATGACCGCTCGCTTGGCCCATTTCTTTACGCTTTCCAGCATATCAAACTGTTCGTTCTCCGGCAAGACAGAGCATAAATTATAAGGCATATCCAAGATTGCCGCGTCGTACAATCCCTCGAGAAGCCGCATATCGCCAAGCTTCACCACATTAGGATAGCCGAAATGGGCCAGATTGACCCTCGCCCCTTTTACGGCAAGCGGATTAAGATCCATTCCCTCTATTTGGATCCCCATCGACAACGCTTCAATGAGGACGGTGCCCATGCCGCAGCAGGGATCGATAAGCCGCAGCTGCCCGGGGGAGCGCCCCGCCGCGAGGTTAACGATCGCTCGCGCCGCTCTTGTCGGAAGCGCGGTCGAATAATTTTGCGGCTTGCTCTTATGGTTGAGCCATACGGCGCTATTCTCCTCCAGCAATCCGAAAAACCAGCTTCCTTGCAGCTTCGTCAATCCAAAGAGCCGCTCTGCCTTGCGCATATCCGCTTTGCCTCGTATCGCAGCTCCGGCAGCCCGCTCGAGCTGTCTCCGTTCATCATAGTCGAATGCTTCATCGCCTTGCGTAAACAGCACCTTGAAGGTTTGGTCACCCAGCTCGATTGCCGGCAGTTGAAGGAGGAGTTCATCTAAGCGATCCGCTTTTTTCATGACCTCAATCCGCCGTTTTATGAACGGGCTGCGGCTCGCAGATACGGCATGCGGAGTGCGAATCACTCCTCCATCCGCCGGTTGGCCGAACAAGGCTTCCAGCTCAAGCCCGCATAAGGCAGCCTCATCCTCATGACAAGCATACGTATAAATAAACATGAATGCCCTCGCTTAAATTTTATACTTTCTTCTATTTAAAATTAGTTACTCGCTCTGCGGTCTTGCCGCATCCTTTGGTTCCATGCGATTGCCCGCAGACGGTACACCTAGCAGCTCGGCTTCGTTGGTCAACTCTGCTACCTGCTTCTCCAACGCTCTCACCGTGCGCTGCAAACGAATCTGGCGAATCATGCCAAGCAGCCCAACCGTCAAGCCCCCAAGCAGCGTTGATGCCAAAATAACGAGAATCAGCGGAAGCGTTGTTTTTGTAAACAGAAAATTCACCTGTACCGAATCGACGTTAATAACAGCGAATATCGCGATAAGAAACGCGAACACCAACGCGGAGATAAGAATGCCTTGTCCCTTCACACCGATCCCTCCCTTTTCCAGAAATCATACCATAAACGCCGCCGATTCGCCTATTCATGAGCTCCGTACTAACCGATTGCCGCAGCACAATAAGTTTAACCGCAGGAGCATGATCAAGAATCATTTCATAAAAAAAAGAACGGGTGCCTTATAGCACCCGCTCCTCCATGTTATTTTACGTTTGCCGTCTTCCTTGGCATTGCCGCTTTACGCAGCTGCGTAATGCTTATTTTCACGAGGATGTACGCAAGCGCCGCCAGCTGCGGGAGCGTTGTTTCCCAGGTCGGATATACGCCCAGTATGCCAATGGTTGGTAGACCGGAGGCGGTATGCGACGGCACCCATCCCGAAACTTGCAGGGAATGGATACTCTCTCCCAGAAAACGAACGACCAGGTAATAAATGAGCACGGATGCTGCAAGGAAAAATGGCCGCACCGGAAGCCTCGCGCTGAACTTAATTATTGCAAAGCCCAGCGCAAGCAGCAGCACAAATGTAACGCCAAAGCCGAGCGCAAGCTGAAGCGGTGCGATGGACGGCGCCATGCCGACATAAAAAATCGTCGTTTCCGCCCCTTCGCGGAAGATCGCTAAACCCGATACGGCAAATAGCGACCATAGGCTGCCGCGAGCAAGCGCGCTGCCCATTTGCTTATCGATGTATTGATTCCAATTTTTCATATTCGACTTATTATGCAGCCAGTTACCAACCGTAATCATCAGGACCACGGATAACAAGCCTGCAATACCCTCAATCGATTCGCGCGCACTGCCGGCAGCTACTTGGGCAATGGCGTAGGTAAGCACAAAAGCCATGATGCCGCTAAGCAGCAGACCTACCCAAACGCCCGACCATACCCACTTGCGTTTATCGCTGTTGCCCGAACGCTGCAAGTATGCGAGTAAGGCTGCAAGCACCAATATGGCCTCAAGCCCCTCACGCAGCAAAATCATACCCGCATCCCAAGCGGTGTACTTCGTTTCCTGCATCATCGGCTCGAGCTGGCTCAGCATCCTGGCGACTAATTGCTCCGCTTTTTCCGCTTCCGGCGGATCAGAAACCAAATATCCGCCAACTTCGGCCATCCGAATCTCGATGCTGCTGTAAACCGCAGCGGAGCGAAGCTGAACATCGCCCTCGATTGCCGGCCACTGGACAATAAACGCTTCCATCTGTCCTGCTGCTTCCAGGTAATGTCCTTCCTGAATATCGTTTAGCGCCTGATTTAAAATATCGACGGCGTCCGTTACCGTTAAACCCGTTTTCGCGGGGGCAGCCGTAATCTTGCCGTCACGGTAATCGTTGATCAATTGTATGAGCGCTAGCGCCTCGGTCTGCGCTTGATCCGCCCGCGGCGGCTCTGCTTGGATCGCAATGCGAAGCATGCTCATCTTTGTTTCCAAGCCGCCGTATACGCTGAGATTATCCGCTCTTACAGCCGGCTCGATTTTAGGCCAGCCCGCGTTCATCAGGCGGTAATCCCCGCTTGCCTTCTCCCACTCCCCGGCTTGAATATGCTCAAGCAGCTGCTGCGCTAACGGCAGCAGGCTTACGGCAGCAGCTTGACCGTCGAGCTGCGGAGTTTCCCCTTGCACGCTTTTCACATATTTATTTAATGCTTTGGCCAGCGTGGAAAGCGAGGCTTTCGCTCTCGCCGGATCTGTATCGCGCTCTGCAGCCGCCAGAGCTTTAGCCGCTCCTGCAAGCGCGGAATCTACGTCTGCCGTTTCTTTTGTCGCCGCCGGTTTAAGCTCTTTCCACATCACGGCCGCATTTTCCACATGCCCGGATGCCTCTTTCCATTTCCCTTGGCCAGCCTCTACTAACGCGCTGCCCACCAAGGGAAGCAGGCGATCCAGCTCAGCCGCCTGCGTTCCCTCTGCCTGCGCATAAAATCCGCCGCTGCTTATCATCGCTAACAGAAAAACAACGGAAAAGAAACGTATTATATGACGTTTCTTTCCGCTGCTGCGTTGTGCGAACATCTTGGTCCGCCCCTTTCGTCTTAAAAAGCATCATTTTTTTATTAACTTGGATCCAGCGTTTAAAATAACGTTTCTCCGATATAACCGCCTTCGCTTACGCCGGGAAAGCATGCAAACACCGCGCTGCCCGTATGAACGATATATTCGTTCAGCAGGTCGCTTTGCCCGAGCTTCTGCTGCATCGGAATAAACTGCTTGCGTGAATCGCGATTGAAGCAAATAAATAACAAGCCGGCATCCAACTGTCCGGTTTTGTTATCCATTCCGCTCGAATAGGAGTAGGAGCGGCGCAGGATTTTTACCGAGCCGTCGCCGTGCGCCAGCCGGACATGGGCATTCATCGGAATGACAGGCTTGCCCTTCTCATCCTTTTTGTCCAGATCAAGCTTATCCATTTCATGGGCGGACCCGATCGGCGCTCCGCTGTTCCGGTGACGGCCAAAGGATGCCTCTTGGTCACCTAGCGTAGATCGGTCCCATACTTCGATACGCATGCGGATTCGCCTTACAACCATGTAGCTGCCTTGATCCATCCAAGAGGTGCCGTCGGATGCGGCAGCCCATACGACCTTCTTCATTTCCGCGTCGTCCGTGGCATCCGGATTGCCTGTGCCATCCCGGAAGCCCATCAGGTTACGCGGCGTTGCTCCGGCCGGATCGGCTGCGCTTGTTCGTTGAAAGCCTTCCTGCGTCCAGCGCAATATTGCTTTCCCTCGGGCAATCCGGGCCAGGTTGCGTACCGCATGAAATGCGATTTGCATATCATTGGCATTCACTTGTACGCCAATATCGCCGCCTGACCATTCCTCGCGCAGCTCATCGCCGCCAAAAGCGGGCAAATCGGGAAGTGCCGCCGGCCGTTTGCCGGCTAAGCCGTACCTTCCGTCAAAGAAGGAAGGACCTACTCCGAAGGTAATGGTTGTGCGTGAAGGCGATAACCCTTCAGCCTCGCCCGTATCCGACGGCGGCAGATTCAAGTTGTCATTCGTATTACCGAGCATCTCACCGCTTGCCATCGCAGCCGCCGCTTTAGTCCAAGCTTGAAACAGCTTCCGTACCTCATCAAGCGTTGTTGCCGTTAAATCAAAGGCGGCAAATACGATAAAATCCTGCGCCGGCGTCGTAATTCCAGCCTGGTGCTTGCCATAGAAGCTCACGATCTGATCCGCATCCGCTTTAGCAGCCTTTGAGGCCGGCTGGGCAGCGCCGCGCTCCTGCGCGGAGAATAATCCGCCTACTCCAGCTGCGCCCAGCAGCAAGCCTGCACCGCCTACGCCTGCCATCCGCAGTAAATCCCTGCGGCTGATTTTTTTATCAATGATTCTCGAATGAACGTCATCTTTGGTTTGATCGGATTCGGTTGATTTAGACATGTGGTTAAGCCTCCAATATCGTTCCCATTTGAGAAAGCGGCTCTGCAAGCGCGTCGATTAGCTGGCTCAGCTTTTTCGTATCTTCTTCTTTCAAATCCAAGTAAGAAACATAACCGTCGCCTGTCTTATAGGCCGCCAGAGCTTGCTCGAGATCGGCGAAGCCTTTGCCGATTTGCTCATCAAGCGCGCCATCCTTCTTATTCAATTCAGCCTTTACCAGCTGGTAGATTTTGTCGGCGCCTTCCACATTCGCGGCGAAATCATACAAATCCGTATGGGAATAACGTTCTTCCTCGCCGGTTACCTTCGTTGAAGATACCTCATTCAATAGCTCTACAGCTCCCGTAACAAGCAAGCTTGGCTCCACCTCGACGGTTTCCATCAACGCGCGAAGCAGCTTAACGTCCTCCAGCAGGCGATCCGCGTACTCCTCCATGCCTTCCGTCGTGTTATTCGCCCAAAGCGCTTGCTCAATGCGGTGGAACCCGCGCCAGTCTTTGTCCTCAACATCATTCTCGCGCGCATCGATATTCGGATCTAAATCGCCAATCGCTTCAGCAATCGGCTCAATGCGTTCGAAATACATGCGCGTTGGAGCGTACAGCTGCTTGGCAGCCTCCAAATCACCGCCCTTAACCGCCGTTACGAACTTCTCCGTTTCTATAATGAAAGTATCGGCCTGCTCGATCGTAAACTGACGGTAGCTCTCCAAAATAGGCGCCCAAACATCATCCGAAGCTGCCGTCTCATTCGTTGCATTATCCGTGGCATTTGTTGCATTTGCCGGTTCATCTTTTTCCGCAGCATTGGAGCCGCAGCCCGTAAATACGATCGTGCAAGCCAGTAAAAAGGCCATTAGTTTAAACTTCATTATCATTGCTCCCCCACTCCAATATAAATTGGATCTGTATTATTCTAAAATGAAGTATATTCGCAAATGATAATCATTGTCAACGAATTGTTTTCTAATTAAAATGGAGTTATCGCAGATGTGCTTCTCCACCCGTTGGACGGAAAAAAAGACGGGACCCGGCTAACCGGGCACCCATCCCTTTATTCATGCTGCAATTTATGAAGCTTTATTTTTGTTATAAATGTCAAACGCTACGGCGAGCAGCAGCACCAAGCCTTTAATTCCCTGCTGCCAATCGATGCCGAGACCAACGAGTGACATCCCGTTATTCATAACTCCCATCACAAGTCCTCCGATGATCGCGCCGATAACCGTACCGATACCGCCGGTTGCCGAAGCGCCTCCGATAAAGACAGCCGCGATGGCATCCAGTTCAAAGTTAACGCCGGCCTTCGGCGTTGCCGCATTCAAGCGGGCCGCGAACAATAGTCCCGACAGCGCGGCAAGCACGCCCATATTGACGAAAACCCAAAATGTCATCCGCTGTGTTTTTACGCCGGACAATTTGGCAGCCTTCTCATTGCCGCCCAGCGCATAAATATGCCGTCCCATAACCGTCTTATTCATGACAAACGTATAAACGACAACGAGTATGAACAAAACGATGAGAATATTCGGAATGCCTTCGTAAGCTGCCAGAACATAGGTGAACAAATTAATAATCGCTACGATTCCAACAAGCTTCAGCGCGAACAGCGGCGCCGGCACCACGCTGAACTGATAACGCTGCTGCGTCAAGCGGTTGCGCCATTCCGTAAAAACAAGCACTAGCGATAAGACCAAGCCGATCACGATCGTAAGCACATGAATGTCGCCGCCCCCGAACCAATCCGGAATGAAACCGGAGCTGATGCGTTGAAACCCTTCGGGAAAAGGTGAGATCGACTGCCCATTCAAGACAACCATCGTCAAGCCTCGGAATAACAGCATGCCCGCCAGCGTAACGATGAACGATGGGATGCGAATATAGGCGACCCAGAATCCCTGCCAAGCGCCAACCAGTCCTCCGAATACTAGCGATAAAACGATAGCGATCGGATAAGGAATTTGCATTTCGACAACCAATATCGCCGAGATCGCACCGACGAAAGCAGCAACCGAACCTACGGAGAGATCGATATGGCCCGTTATGATAACAAGAAGCATACCGATGGCAAGTACGAGAATATAACTATTTTGCAAAATGAGATTCGTTATGTTGAGCGGCTTCAGCAGAATGCCGTCGGTTAAGATTTGGAAAAGCACCATAATTAGTACGAGGGCGATGATCATGCCATATTGGCGGATATTGCTTTTGAACAATTTGCTAAATGCCTCCATCTGCCTTACCTCCTGCTTTTCGTCATTAATTTCATCAGATGCTCTTGCGAGGCTTCCTGCCCGCTTACTTCGCCCGTCAGCCTGCCCTCGCTCATCACATAAATGCGATCACACATCCCGAGCAGCTCGGGAAGCTCCGATGAAATGATCAGTACGCCTTTGCCCTCCGACGCTAGCTGATTAATGATCGTATAAATTTCATATTTGGCGCCTACGTCAATGCCCCGTGTCGGTTCATCCAGCATGAGTACCTCGGGTCCCGCAAAAATCCATTTGCTCAGCACGACCTTCTGCTGGTTGCCTCCGCTTAAATTACCTGTTTTCTGCAAAATACTCGGCGTCTTTATATTGAGCTTCGAGCGGAAGCTTTCCGCTTCGACGATTTCCTGGTTCGCATTCACGACACCATTCCGCGATATCTTGTGGAGACTGGTGAGCGTAATATTCCGTTTAATGTCATCGATAAGAATGAGCCCATAATGCTTGCGATCCTCCGTCACGTAAGCAATGCCGTGGTCAATCGCTTGATTGATCGTATTCAGCTGCACTTTCTTGCCCTTCAAATAAGCATCCCCGCTTATCCGTTTTCCGTAGGATTTGCCGAATATGCTCATCGCCAGCTCCGTCCGTCCGGCCCCCATAAGTCCCGCTATGCCTACAATTTCACCCTTGCGGATATGCAGGTTCACGTCGTCGATCACCTTGCGGTCCTGCTGCGTAGGATGATAAACGTTCCACTCTTTCACCTCAAAGATCGTATCCCCGATATCCGGCTCGCGCACCGGATAACGCTGCGTCAAATCGCGGCCGACCATCCCTTTTATGATCCGGTCCTCCGAAATGCTGTCCTTCACCATATCGAGCGTTTCTATCGTTTGGCCGTCACGCAGGATCGTGATGGAATCGGCAACCTGCGTAATTTCATTCAGCTTATGCGAGATCATAATCGAAGAGATGCCCTGCTTCTTAAATGCTAGGAGCAGATCCAGTAAATTTTCGCTGTCCTCTTCGTTCAATGCGGCCGTCGGCTCATCAAGAATGAGCAGCTTCACTTTTTTCGACAGCGCTTTTGCAATTTCCACAAGCTGCTGCTTGCCGACGCCGATCATGGAAATGAGCGTATTAGGCGACTCGTTTAGACCCACCGTTTGGAGCAGCTCTTTCGTTTTAATAATCGTTTCATTCCAATTAATGATTCCTCTCCTCGACTGCTCATTGCCGAGAAAGATATTTTCCGATATGGAAAGCTGCGGGATCAGCGCCAATTCCTGATGTATGATTACGATGCCAAGCTGCTCGCTTTGCGTAATGTCCTTAAACTCGCAAACCTGACCTTTGTATAAAATATCGCCCGTATAAGTACCGTGCGGGTATACGCCGCTGAGCACCTTCATCAGCGTTGACTTGCCGGCGCCATTCTCGCCCATGAGCGCGTGGATTTCGCCCTCCTTCACTTGCAAATTCACATTTTCAAGCGCTTTGACGCCCGGGAACGTCTTCGTAATATTTTTCATCTCGAGGATGATGCCTGTCGTCATGTCATGATCACTTCCTTACCCATCAAGCGTAAACGGCTGATGCCGTCCTATGGCGGCCTCGCATCGTTTCGTGGTGAATTCGTCTTAATAAAAATGATTTAGTGACAGTCTGAGCAACCATCACTAAACCATTGGAGCTTATCAGGCATGCGAATTATTTGGAGAGCTGGTCTTCCGTGTAAAAGCCGGTATCAATGAGTGCTGCTTTATAATTGGTTTTATCTACCGAGACGGGCTCCAGCAGGAACGCAGGAACAACCTTCACGCCGTTATCGTACGTTTCCGTGTTATTTACTTCGACTTCCTTGCCTTTCAAAATGCTGTCCGCCATCGCTACCGCTTTTTTCGCCAGCTCACGCGTATCCTTGAATACCGTTTGCGTTTGTTCTTCCGCAATAATCGATTTAACCGAAGCAAGCTCTGCGTCTTGGCCCGTAACGATCGGAAGCGGGTTGCCGTCCGCACCGTAGCCTACCCCTTTTAAGGAAGACAAAATACCGATGCTGATACCGTCATATGGCGACAATACGGCATGCACCTTCTCCGAAGCGTAGTTCGCGCTTAACAGGTTGTCCATGCGGGACTGGGCAAGCGAGCCGTCCCAGCGAAGCGTTGCAACCTGATCCATTGTTGTTTGTTTGCTTCGGACGACCAGCTTACCGCTGTCGATATAAGGCTTAAGAATGGACATCGCTCCGTCAAAGAAGAAGTAGGCGTTATTATCGTCCGGGGAGCCTGCAAACAGCTCGATGTTGAACGGGCCTTTGCCATCCTTAAGGCCAAGCTTTTCTTCAATATAAGAAGCCTGCTGAACGCCTACTTTAAAGTTATCGAACGTCGCGTAGTAGCTGACATGCTCCGTCTTCTTGATTAGGCGGTCGTAAGCGATTACCTCGATGCCCTCTTTATCTGCTTTGCGGAGCACGTCGCTAAGCGATTCTCCGTCAATAGGCGCGATGACGAGAATATCTACGCCTTTCGTGATCATGTTTTCAATTTGGGATACTTGGTTCTCGATAACATCCTCCGCATACTGAAGATCCGTTTTATAGCCGAGCCCCTCGAACTCCTTCACCATGTTCGATCCGTCGCCTACCCATCGCTCGGATGATTTCGTGGGCATCGAGATGCCTACGTAGCCGCTATCCCCGCTGCCTCCGCTATTAGAACCTCCTCCGCAAGCTGCAAGTACGAATACAAGTGCCGTTACTACAAGTAAAGCCAGCCCTTTTCTCACGTGTGCCAGTCCCCTTTCGTCTCTGAACAAGTTTATTTCTGCTTAATCAATATACATTCGGGCGCCGGGAAGCGTCTTTGCAATAAAGCTACCTTTTTTATAAAAATTAAACCTTTGCCCCGCAAATAAAAAAATGCCCCGTCAGCGCGATATCGCGCCGGCAGGGCATGGGATGGTTCGGTTGTGCTCCCTATTCAAGGCTCATCCTCCTGGAAGGCAGCTCCTTTTCGGTATTGATTGGGCGAGACGCCAACTGCTTTCTTAAAGGCGGTGCTGAAGTAATGCTGCGTATCGTAACCAACCCTCTCGGCGATTTCATTGATCGGCAAATCCGTTGCATTTAGCAGTTGTATCGCTTTGCTCATGCGAAGCTGCGTAACCAAGCTGACAAAGGAAGTGCCCAGCTCTTGCTTTATGATTCGGCTCATATAAACCGGCGATACCTGCATTAAATTCGCGAATGCCTCAAGACTCATATCCGCATCCATGTACGTCTCGCGGATGTAGTCCTGTGCCCGGCGTACAAGCGGAGACATTACCGTCTCCTTGTAGATGCCCGCTTTGCATTGGCGATAGACCGCAGGAACGGACAGCAGGCCTTGCTCGACCGATTGGGTAAACACATGTACGGTTATTTTTAAGTAGGCCTGGACCGCTTGCTGCATATCCGAGATCAGCGCTTCCGGCACCGTTCCCCACATGATCATGACGATTAAACCGGCATGGTCGCGGAATAATGCTTTTTCATAACCCTCAAGCATCTCGGACACGATGTTCTCGATCGCAAATAAAAAGAGCTGGCGGTCGTTTTCCTTGCGCAGCGGCATGCTCGCATTTAGCTCGGGCCAACGGATTACGCCGATCAGAGCCGGTGACCGGGCAGGAAGCCGCAAAAACTGCAGCTGCTCTACGATTTCGTCTTCCGTCAGCGTTCCCTCCGTCCACTCGAGACAGAATCTTTCGCGAATTAGCGGAAAGTTCTTTACGATTTGTTTGGATGCCTGCTGCAAATGTTCCTCCTGCTTCTGAGCCGTCTCCAGGTCATGCCTGATCCGGGCAAGCACCTGGTGCAGCTGCTCCGCATTGGCCGGCTTCAAAATATAATCATCCACGCTAAGCCGAATCGCCTCTTGCGCGTATGCGAATTCATCGTGGCCCGTAATGATAACAATCCGGCATTGCGGCAGCTTTTGCCGCAGCTCCTTCATGAGCGCGATACCGTTCATGATCGGCATATTCAGATCGACCAGCGCAACGTGAATATGATTCAGAAGCGCCAGCTCCAGCGCTTCTTCACCGTCCTCCGCCTCTGCGCACACGCGCATGCCGAGCGATGCCCAATCGACCGAGTCCCGGACACCTTCCCGAATAATCGGTTCATCGTCAGCAATTAATACCCTTAGTAAGCCATCCAATTGAAATCCGCCTTTCTACCCATGAATATCCCGCAAAACCGGAAGGGTGATGGTCACCGTCGTCCCCTTGCCCTCCGTGCTCTCCATGCTCATGCCGTACCGCTCACCAAACGTAAGTTGAATTCTGGCCTGTACATTGAGTACGCCGTAGCCTTGCTGTTCCTTCGATTTTTTGAAATTGTCCCCTTCTTGATGCTCTTTAAGCTCCTTAAGATCATGCTCCGAAAGTTTCGGCGTAGCTACCGTGCTCTCGAGCAGCTTCCGCAGCTGCTCCAGCTTACCGGGTGACATTCCGACGCCGTCGTCGCTTATCGACAATAGAAGCGTGTCTTCTGCCGCATAAGCTTTGATCGCGATATGTCCCGGTCCTCTCCGTTCCTTAATCCCATGATAAATCGCGTTTTCCACAATGGGCTGAAGCACCAGCTTGACGACGTACAGCTGCTGTACTTCCGGGCTGATATCCAGCGTGTAATTCAGCTTCTCCTTGTACCTTGTCTTCTGAATGACGAGATAACTCTGAATATGCTCGATTTCATCGGTAAGCGGAATAATGTCGTTGCCTTTGCTTAGTCCGATCCGGAACAGCTTGGACAGCGACTGCACGACCTCGGCAACGTCATCGGCACCTTTTTTCCTTGCCATCCAATGGATCGTATCCAGCGTATTGTACAAAAAATGGGGTTTAATATGCGCCTGCAGGCTGCGCAGCTCCGCCTCCCGCTTCTGCCGCCCCTGAAGCTCGGTTAAGCTGAGCAGCTTATTCATTTGGGCCAGCATCGTATTAAAGCTCCGGCCAAGCTTGCCGACTTCATCCTCGCGCTCTCCCCAATACCGGATCGTCAGATCGCCGTTCTCCGCTTTTTGCATAAACGACATCAGCTGATTGATCGGCCTGGACATCGAATGCGCCAAATATATGGCGGCCGCGATGCTCAGCAGGCAGAGAAAAAATACGAAGGTAATTACGTAGAAGCGGATTTCCTGAACTTCCAGCGCTGATTCCTTCGATGAAAACACGCCGACCGTCGTCCAATCAGTGAACGATGATTTCCGGTAAATGATTTGCAATTTCTCGCCTTCTACCGTTTTTGAAAAATTGCCCGAGCTGCCTTCCATTACCCATTGCTTCGGAATATCGCGAATGATCGGTTTAGCAGGCGAATAAATATGCCCCCCGTCATGATCGATGACCAGCAAATAACCCGTTTTCCCCAGTCTTACATCCTTCACGGCTTCCGCGATGACCCTGAGCTTCAAATCGATGAGCACGACGCCCTCTACCTCCTGGGTATTCGGATTAAGAATGGCCCGGACAACGGATATCACTTCGTCCTCCTTATAATTTGCGTGACTCGTAATGTTCCGATGGCCCGGCTTGCCGAGAATTTTATAAATTCCCTTGCTCGCGACCGCCTCCTTGAACCAGCTTTCCTCCGTCAACGGCTGCGCACTGCGGGCGTACAGCTCGTTGCTGATGTATTCGCCCTTGCTGTTGACCACCATGACGCCGGCCACTTCCGAATATAACGTGGTGAAGCCTTGCAAAAATTTTTGCATGGCATAGACGCTATTCTCCCTTTCCGCTTGGGAACCTGAGCCGCCCTTCCCTTGCAAAAATTGCTGTACGCCAGGGTCAAACGCAATTAGATACGTCATATTTTGCATATTGCTCACGTAAAACTCCAGCGACTTATTCACCTTCCCAATAAGCTGGAGCGTATTTTCATTCACCTGCTTGCCAATAATTCGTTCAACCGTATAATCAATGAGCAGCCCGAGCCCGATAGACGGCAAAATGGAAATAAGCAAGAACATGATGATCAGCTTGTAACGTATCGGCAAATTATTCAATTGAAAAAATTTCAGCTGTTTCAATGGCATCCTCTCATTTCAACGTACGCTATCTGTAATCGGTTATTTCGCATAGAAGCTGTCGACATTGTCCTGCGTGACGACGGTGATGCCCGTGTCCACGAACTTCGGCAGCGGCGATCCGCCCATGACTGCAGTGGCGCTTTGCCCTGTCATGTTGTGATGGAGATGGAATAAAAACTGCAGGGACCAGTAGCCCATATTCCACGTTCCCTGCGCAAGGGTTGCGGCGATTGTGCCCTCTTTCACCATATCCAGCGTCCCTTTATCCGTATCGAAGCTGATGAGCTTTACTCCGTTGTTATGCTGCATCATTTTGCCGACGCCTACACCGCCATTCGCCTCCGTCATGAAAAAGCCCTTTATGTCTGGATGCTGCTTCATCACCTCGGCCGCCATTTGCCCCGACACAAGCTGATCGCCTTTGCCGTCTTTAATCGCGACCACTTCGATTTCCGGATATTGCTTCAAAACCGTCTCTTGGAACCCAATCGTCCGTTCCTGATGATTCAATTGGTTAGGCAGCGTCACGACGGCGACCTTGCCTTGATTGCCAATAAGCTCGGCCATTTTCTGCGCTGCCGTAACCCCGGCATTGTAGTTGTTTGTAGCCAGAAAGGAATATGCCTTGCTCTTGTCCGCGCCTGCGTCGAACAGCACGACCGGGATCCCGGCTTCGACCGCTTTATTGATGGTGCCGGTAAGCGCTTGCGCATTCATGACCGATAGGGCGATGCCTGCCGGTTTTTTGGCGATAACCTGCTCAAGGACGGTCACCTGCTCGTTTACATCATACTGCGTCGCGCCGCGATACTCGACCGACACGTTTAGCGCCTGCGCGCCGTCCTCGAATCCTTTGATCGCCGTTTTCCAATACTCGATACCGGATAAAAAGGTCACCATCACGTATTTCTCGTCAATGGTGCCGCGCAGCCCTTCATCCATCTGCTCCCACGGATTCGGGTCGGCATTGCGGTAACCGACATTCTGGTTATAAAAAACGAACAGCATGAACGTTACGATGAGCAATCCATATATGAGCAGTATTTTCTTCACGCCGGTGTAACCCCTTTCACAAAAAAATAAAACGCTGCTCCGATTTCGCGGGCTGCGTTTATTTTAACATACAAGCAAATAAATTTTACAATGCAATTAAAGCTCGCTCCAGACTTGCTTTTCCGTCTTAACCGTCTGGCCCGTTGTGATCGCTTGATCCATTAACAGCGCCAAATACTGATCCTGCGCAGCCTCGGCCAAGCTGTAGAAGGACGGCCTCGCTCCAGTCGCATAATCCCCCATATGCAGCAAGCAGGTTGCGATCGCGATCTCATCATCGCTTAATCGCGCGGGAGCAACCGGGTTTTTGTACAGCCACTCCCCGCCCGCCATAACTCCGCGATGGAAATATCCCTCCAGGTTGCCATGATGGCCGGTATCCACCCTGCGAAGCTCCGTATAAACAGGCGTAGCGTAATCTTCTAAATAGCTGATTTCATTATTGGCCAGCTCGCCTTTGCTGCCTCTTACAAGCATGCGGCTGCGCCGTATCCATGAGAAATACTGATCGCCGGTAAAATCGTACAAGGCCAGCTTGCCGCCAAAACGGAAAGTAGCGATCCGCTGCACCGACTGAACCGTTTGATCCTCGAGTGGATCGCCTTGCCTGCTAGGACCTTTCATGAGCAAGGACTCAAACTGCTCGCCGCTTATCGTCGCAGAATCGAACCCAACGCCGAGCAATTGTCTGATTAGGCTGATTCCATGGTAATCATGGGCAGCCGATACCTGTACCTGCGACACCTCTCCCAGTTTGCCTGATTTTGCGATTCGGATACGGGCGGCATGCATTGGCTGGAACAAGTATTGCTCGGCTACCTGTATTTTCGCCTCCCCCGGCAATGAACCGCATAGCGCGGAAAGTGCTGCTAAATCGACAGCCGGAGGCGTCTCCGCAAGAACAGGTATGCGAAGCTCTGCTAATTCGCGGATGATATCCGGGGCAGCCGTCCGGGGCACGGAAACGACAGCGAAGCTGAACTGCTTTGCTTCCGCCGTAAATTGCTGAAGCGTTCGCACGGTCTTTATTCCCCATTTCGCTTCAAGCTCCCGGCCCTTTTGCTCGTCTCTGACAAGGATCGTATGAATGCGAAACCGCTCAGGCAGCGCTTTTGCGATTCGTATGTAAAATTCCGCCCGCCAGCCTCCGCCGACGATTCCAAAATTTATAATAGACATATTAATTTCAGCCTCCGTGTTTCAATAGGATTGGGTGAGGGTACATAAAAGAAAAAGACCCCCCGCATGAGAGATCTCTTTTATGCTGTTCGGAACGTGCCAGTCGCTTTAATTTCTTCTTTGACGCCTGTATAGGTGTGCAGCTTGCCGTGGTAGACCAACTCAAGCATAGAGGTGTTCTCCAGATCAGCCGGGGTAACGAACAATGACGGCTTATTGACCAGGTTCACTCCGCTTTCCTCAAAGACAGAGGCCACGAATTGTGAGCAAAAATAAGCGTAATCCCGTTTCATCTCAATGTTAAGCATGATGCCGAACATGCCAAGCAGGTTGTACTTGTATTGATCGCGGTTCTTTTCCATGTAATGGATCTGATTTCTTATATTTATATAGGAGCAATGGCTAATCGTGCATCTGTATAAAGCGCAGGTTGAATTCTCAAAAAACTCGCCTCGGACATCCTCTTTCACAAAACCGGCAAAAAAAGGATTGTTCGGATTCTTTCTGCCGAAGCTGTAAACCTCGTTCAGATCGCTGTCAAAAGCGATTGATGCGTGATTCAGCATATTCTTCGTATACCATCTAATTGTCTTCGAAAATAATGTCCCCGTGTTCGTTAAGAGCACATAAATTTCCTTATCTCTATTCATGCCGTACTACCTCCACATTAAAGAACTTTCATCTAGGTATTAACTTTAATGCAGGAGAACGAAATTCTAAACCTGCTCAGGTAATAGGCCTATCCCCGACCTTAGTCCAGTTCTGTAAGTATAGTGTGACAGAGCACCGTCTACCAACCTCTTCTACTTTCATAACCTAACTTCATATTACTGGATTTTCTCTTTTTACTCAATAAGCAACTCGCCCTTTTCTCCCTCTTGTTTAAAAAAATGTTAAGATTTTCTTGCAGGCTAAATGATATAGTAGGAAAAGATTGACACCGTTCATAACCTATCTATATGCAGCAAATCTTCATTTAGTATAGTTGTTTCACGTATATCTATTTGCAGCGGAGGCGTTTACATGGAATGGTTTACCCGCTATAAAGAACAGCTGGCGTATGTTTACAGGACGGCTGAAGCCCGCATTGCCCTTTTTCCTGAGCCGCTTAATACGATTGGTCTAGTTTACGCGGATAAGTTCAACCCGGTTAAGCAGGAAAGCGGCAAAGATTATATTTGCAGCCTGCTTCCCTACTGGGTGAAAAATCCAAGCGGAATCAGCGATTCGCAATGTGAAGCGCTCGCTTTAGCTAATGTATATGGGATGCTTTATTTTTTCATTCAGGATGATGTGATGGACAGCCAGCCTTCTTCGGGCTGGAAGGAGCAGCTGGCGCTCGGCAATCTGCTGATGCTTGAGATGTTTAGCGTATTCCGTGAGCTATTTCCTTCGCATTCATTGTTTTGGAGCTATTATCACCGTTATGTAACGACGTGGGCCGAAAGCGTAACGAATGAGCAGCGCGACGATTATTTTATCCGTAATCCCATCCGGACGGCCGGCAAAGCCGGTCCCGTCAAAATCGCCTGCACTGGCGCTCTGCTGTTAACGGATCGCACGGAGCTCATTGGGAAGCTGGAGCATGCGATTGATATTGTGCTGATGACGCTGCAGATGGCTGATGATTACGCGGACTGGAAGGAAGATCTTGCAGACGGCAGCTACAACGGTTTATTGGCGATGATCGCTGCCGACAGAGGCACAGCTGACACTCCGCTGACTGAAAAGGATGCCGAAAATGCCATCTATATTCGGGGATGCATGAAGAAGTATGTGCAGCTTGCGGCTGATAATCACACGAAGCTGCTTTCTTTGGAAGCGGAATCGGCTGAATTGGAAGCTTTTCATGATTTCATACTAAACCATTTGAACCAGACTTGCGGGACGATAGAATCACGCAAGCAGCAGCTGCTGCAGGGCGGATTTAGTTATTTCCTATTCAATTCCGCAACTCAATAGATCCCATAGCACTACTATATGTCGAATTTTAGAAAAACGATATAGAATTTGTCGAATAGACATGATAGACTGAGTATGGAAAACTTATACATATTCGGAAGGGTGACTATCGTGTCGGGAATACAAACACTGAAAGATCAAATTATTCAAAAGGCTTGGGAAGACGCTGAATTCAAAAAGCAGTTGATCGCCAATCCGAAAGCAGCCGTCAAAGAAGCTTTCGGCGTAGACGTACCGGATACAATCGAAGTCGAAGTCTTGGAAGAAACGGCTGGCAAGTTTTATTTGGTGATACCGCAAAGCCCGGCCGTGGATGCTGAAGATGAAAATCATGTAGACGTTCCTATGTGGCGATAGAGTAGTTATAAAAATAGAGTCGATGTCCTCACTGCGTGAGGCATCGGCTCTATTATTGTATTGAAACCGGAAGAAAAATATTGGCTTCCGTACCGTTTCCTTTTATGCTTTTATACACAATTGACCCTTGCATCGATTCAATAATACGATATGTAACCATCAGCCCCAGCCCAGTTCCTTTGGACTTCTTGGAATAATAGGGTTCGCCTAATCTCTTGATATCAGACTCATTCATGCCTTCTCCGTTATCTTTGATACGGATCACCACATGGTTTTCATCCTTATTTTCGAATGCTTGAATTTCTATCACGCCATTTTCTCCTAATGCTTCTATGCTATTTTTAATAATATTGATCAAAGCTTGCTTGAACTTGGAGGAGTTTCCTCTCACATATAGATCAGCAGCAATTTTCAAATGAATAACTCCGCCTTGCATAGTCGCTAGAGGAACTAAAATCCCTTCTATTTTCTGTAATTCTTCTCCTATATTCAGCAAAGTTGTGTGTTCTAATTGGGGTTTAGCAAAGGTCAAAAAATCGGTAATGATTTCTGAAGCCCGATCAAGCTCATCAATTGCGATTACCATATAATTCTTGTCTTTATCATTACTTGCCTTCGATCCGAGAAGCTGCAGAAACCCTCGCGTTACCTGCAATGGATTACGTACCTCATGAGCGATAGATGCCGCAAGCTGGCTAATTATTTCCATTTTTTCAGACCGCTGCAGCTCATTGTTGAAAATCTCTAATTGCTTGGAATATCGAAGCAACTGTTCATAATTATTTGAAATGCGTCTAGCTAATATGATGACCAGTGATGCAAAGAAACCAAAAATTCCCCATTTCCAATAAAACATTTGATGCATCATCCCGGTTGTAAAAAACCATATGATTTCCGCTCCGCTAACCGCAGCAAAAATGGATAGACCCGTTGACATGATAATCGCTTCTTTGTTTCCTTTGCGGCAAAATACAACCAGAGAACCAATAAACAGCAGATTCCCAATAATAATCGACAGCGCAAATGATACAGTCGCTGCATAAACGTACCATTCATAAGCGGCTTCCCATTTGAAGCTAATAAGCAGCCATATTATGCATACAACCGCAATGAAAACCTGTAAGTTCCTAAAACGAAGGATGAATCCATACGGGCCTCGCCCAAATATTTTTTCGATAAAAAAGAATAGAGACGGCATTAATAACGTTGATGCCATATCAAATAAATAATAGCTGATTTTTCCGTACTGAGAAAAATTAGTATGGACAAAAGGCGAATACGTGAGAATCATTAACCCGACCGACAATATGACGGAGCTTAATGCCCCCCAGCCTTTCATATACGTTTTTTTTATAAACAACATACATAACAGTATCGACATGGATATGAATACAAGAGAGGCACCCAATATAACATCGATTAAATCTCTGATCATGTAATTTTTCGCAAGAAATTGAAATTCGCCCACCACTAGTTGATCCTGTATGCCTAAGCGGTCCGTGTCGTTATCAATTTTCATATAAACGGTTGAAAGCGATTTTTGCCTATCTAACGGTAAAAGAAACTGATTCTTATCATAAGAATATTCGCGAATATTAGTAAACACATTCATTTCTTGGATGTAAATATGTACATTTGTTGCATACAGCTTATTTACGGACAATGCCGGCGCCGACCAATCCAGCTTCGGTAATTTAAATCTTATCCATGCCGTATGGATGCCCTTTGGGACTTGCGGATATGGACTTCCATACTCCACCTTCATCCAATCAATGTCATTTCTCGATATTGCATCTTGAACCCGGCTGTCCGTCTTGTCCTCCCACATCATCTCCCATTCCGTAATCGCGAAAGTCGATTTATCTGACAATGCAAACGCGGATGTCACTTGAAGGTGAGAAGTTAAAAAAAACAAAAGCATAACAGCCAATAAAAATTTGTATAAACCTTTCATATGGCACCTCTATGTAAAAAATATAAACCTTTAACTCTACTATGTTTCGACAATCTTCGTTCTAATTCCTTCTAATACTCCCTTTTTTACCAAAAATATTAACTTGAAACAGATTTATCCTACACATCTGCAAACCGCTAAGTCCAGTATAATTCAAACGAAAACAAACAACACCGATCCAACAAGGTCTTTTAGACCACGTTTCATACTATCGCAATATTTTAAAGGTGCTATAGTTTCTAATTATTGTCGATTCTTCTTTTTTTATATAGATTTTGTCGAATATTACTGATAAAATTAGGACGTAAGACTTATACATATTCGGAAGGATGATCATTGTGTCCGCAGAGCAAGTATGGCAGGAAAAAATCATTCAAAAAGCATGGGAAGACGCAGAATTTAAGAAACAACTTATTGCGGATCCCAAAGCAGCGGTGAAAGAGGCATTTGGCATTGATGTACCGGATTCTATCGAAGTTGAAGTAGTAGAGGAGACGGCAAATAAATATTATTTCGTCCTTCCGCAAAGTCCTGCAGCTGTAAGAAGCGCCGACGAGTCTGTAGGGGCCGCTTGGCAATAGATAAAAGCGAAGACGTCTGCTGCCTTTCTTATGGCGGTAAAGCCTTTTCGCGGTGAAATAAAAAAAGCGCTGACCTGCCTTTTCACAAAGCAGTCAGCGCTATTTTTCTGCTAACGGAAATTGGATAAGCGTTTCCGTGCCAATCCCCTTTTTGCTGGTAAATACGATCGTTCCCTTCATAACCTCAATGATTCGAAAGGTTACCATCAAGCCTAAGCCCGTTCCTTTGGTTTTTTTGGAATAATAAGGCTCCCCCAGCTTTTTCAACTCATTTTCGTTCATCCCTTCACCATTGTCTTTGATGCAGATGACAACGGTGCCGGTATCCTTGATATATGCGCTGATCTTAACAATCCCGTCTTTGTTTAAGGCTTCGATACTGTTTTTAATAATGTTGATAAGCGCTTGCTTGAATTTCGACGAGTTGCCCTGCACATACAAATCGGAAGCCAAATCAACCTCGATTACGCCTCCCTGCATATTGGCCAACGGAACAAGTATCGCTTCGATTTTCTCGATTTCTTCGGCAACGTCCAGAACCGCCGTCTGTTCAAGCTGAGGCTTCGCAAACATCAGAAAATCCGTAATGATTTCCGAAGCCCGGTCCAATTCTTCGATGGCCAGCCCCATGAAACCCTTCTCTTTCTCGCTAACCGTGCTCTCTCCAAGAATTTGGAGAAAACCTCTCGTCACCTGCAAGGGATTGCGTACTTCATGGGCTACCGATGCGGCCAGCTGACTGATGATTTCCATCTTTTCCGAACGCTGCAGCTCATTATTAAACACCTCAAGCTGTTTTGAATATTTCACGACTTGATCGTAATTTTGAATAATTCTTCTCGCCAGGATAAATACAAGAGAAACGATAAAGCTGAGTATGCCCCATTTCCAATAGAGCATCTCATAATTCATATCCGTCATGAAATACCATATGATTTCTGCAACGCCGATCGCCGCGAAAACACCAAAGCCTGTTGTAATAATTAGCGCCTCTTTGTTTTTTTGCAGGCAAAACCGGAATAACAAAACTAAGAGCAAGCCATTGCCAATGATGACAGTTCCGCCAAAGGTCACAATCGTAGCCGAAGTATACAAAGCTCCGATTTCGCTTGATGTAAAAGAAAGAAACAGCCAAATAACCGAAATGGCGGATACAACGACTTGCAGCTTTCTGAAACGGGTTATGATCCGCCATGGGCCCTTGCCGAAGATGCTCTCGAAAAAGAAAAATAAAGACGGCATCAATAAATTCGAACCGATCTCGAACATATAATAAATAACCCGTCCGTACTCGCTATACATCGTATGTAAAAAAGTAGATAACGAGAGGATCATTAATCCAATCGATAGGATGACGATGCAAAGGGAGCTTAGGCCGGCCAAGTACGTCTTATTCAAAAAAATAAAACAAAGAAACAAAGCAAGCGCAACAAACAGAAGCACCGCTCCAAGGATAACGTCATAAATTTCCTTTTTCATATAAGCCTTGCTTAGCGCTTGTTCTTCGCCTACCAAAGGCTGTTTCTTTAGCCCGAGCCAATCCGAATCCGTCTGCAAATAAATATAAACCATTGCATTCGATTCGGCCTCGCTCAATGACAGCAATATCTCATTTTTATTAAAAGGATAATTCCGATGGGATTCATAAACGAGCTTCTGGCCGATATAGATCATGACGTCTTTTGCCGTAAGCTTTGAAATTAAAACCGCAGGTCTCGCCAAATCGTACTCCGGCAGTTGGAATCTAAGCCAGGCGGATTGAATGCCCATAGGCTTCGCGGGCAAGGAGTCCCCGAATGCGAAGGATTGCCATTGTCCAGCCTTACTCTTTGAAGCTGCATTTTCAATAGAAGGAGCCAGCTCCTCCTCCCACATCATTTGCCAATTCGAAATAGCCGTCGTGTTTGATCCTGCATGCGAGGTCGTAGCTAAGCCTAAAGTGGCGGTTAACAGCACCAATACAAGGAGCGTTAAAAATCTATGTATAGCTTTCATGCAGCACCTCAGATAATGAAATCACAAAAAAATCTATCTACCTATATTTCGACAAACTTCGATAAAGATCCTTCTGTTTTTTTACGACTAATACTAATATATAGTAAATCATGACAACTATGTTGTAAAAAAAATTGACCGCCCCCGCTGATCATAATGATCAGCGGGGGCGGTCATTCATTTTCCGCTAAAAGGTTCTTTTCTTAATGGCCACGCGGCGAATCATAAAATAATTCAACCCGATCATGAAAGCCATTACGAGAACGGCAAGGAGGACAACGACAGCCAGTGGATTTCGTTCCACCTCAAACACCGATTGCAGCAGCTTCCCGATCCAATCAGAGGATAAGACAACCTCCATCGAACAATGACCCGACCTCAATCGATGTCAAGCCTAAATGGTTCGCGCCTGTCCAAATCATAAGAACAGCGCGTTTGCGCAAAAAAAAGAAGCCGCCTCCCGTGGCCCTTGACCCTAGGAGACAGCTTCTTTTCCTTGTGCTATCCAACAATAGTTGTAATGAGAATGCCGTTTCTAATCATTGCTTCCCTGCTTGAATCCCTTTCATCCAACCGAGCAGCGCTCCGTTTACCAGATCCAGCTGCTCTTGCGGAGCTATGCTGGCCTGCTGGTCGCCTTTTTGCGCGCCATACGAGCCGAATTGCCCGTGGTTTCCGCCTTCAATCGTAACGTATTCCGTCTGGCTTGGCATAAAAGACTTCCCTTTGTCCCAATCCTCCGGGCTCATAACCCCATCGTTGGAGGCGGTCAGCTGCAGGACGGGAAACTTGGCTTCAGCTAAGCTCCCTGCCTTGTCCGCATAGGCCGCAAGAAAGAAAACGCCGTCGATTTGATCCAAGTGCTCCGCGGCATACCGCGACGCGAACACGCCGCCAAGCGAGTGGCCGCCTATGACATAACGTTCCTCTGGATGTTCGGCAATGAAAGCATCCGCTTTGTTCTGACCTGCAAAAGCCAAATTAAGCGGCATGCTGGCGATATATACCCGGTGGCCGGCCGCAGCCAGCTTGCGGGCCAAAGGAGCATAGCTTTTGGGATCCACCAAGCCTCCCGGATAAAAGATAACATTAGGCTGAGCCATCGCCTCTGCGCCTGCTGCCGGCTCAAAGCGGTAACCGGCTTGGCCTATGCTGACGGTGACCTGTTTATCGCTTTTCATAGCGGCTTTCGCATCCGCGGATGGCGGATACACCATCAATTGATAGACGATACCAAGCGTTAATAATAGCACCAGCAGGATGGCTGCCGACAAAATAATCACTTTTACTTTGCGGCCCTGCTTCGGTTTTGACAAAGCCTGTGAATTCTGTCTCATCTCTTGCACTCCTTTATCTCACCATACTCATGTTCCAATGTTACGATTTCCACGCTATCTCCGCATCGGTAGAACGGCTCTAATCAAGTCTCGTTACGATTCCATGAGCCTATGCACAAAGGCGATATCCGCTGGAGCGAACGGGTAATTAGACAGCCGCTTCGCTTCTACCCATTCATAGCGATCATGGTCCACCAATCTGATCTCCCCAGCGATATGCCGGGCTTGATACGCAATTAATCGAATGTGGACAGCGCCGTAATCATGATCATTTTGTCCAAAAAATGCGCCAACGGCAATTTCAATGCCCATTTCCTCCATTAGCTCTCTACGAAGACATATCTCAGGCGACTCAGCCGCCTCCAACTTGCCGCCGGGAAATTCCCATAGTCCTCCCTGGGATTTATCGGGTTTGCGCCTTGCAATCAGCAATAACCCTTGCTCGTTTTCAATAATGGCTGCCGCGACCCGAATCATTCAAACACACATCCTCAACTATACACTGATTTATATCCGTTTGCATGCTGCGCAGCCTTACGGATAAGCTTCTATCATACGTGATAAGCCGATCTATGCGCAAAATAAGCATATGGATAACCGAAGCCTAAACTCTCTCTTATTTTACCTACTTTCATAAAAATGCCCAATCTATGAAAGAAATTTGATACACTAATAACAAAATTGTATGGATAAGGATGATGGCTATGTCGGATTACAATGACCGCGACGATCTCGCCGATCGCCGCCGTAACAAGCTGAAAGTGCTTCGTTTTGATCATAACGGCAAAGATCTGGTAGAATCCGAGAAGCCCGAAGAAACGTTTGCCGATGTTGGCGGACTTGAAGACGTTAAGAAAAAAATCCGAATGAACTTTATTTTGCCGCTGAAGCAGCCTGAACTCTTCGCCGCGTACGGGAAGGAAGCCGGCGGAAGCTTATTGCTTTATGGACCTCCAGGCTGCGGCAAAACCTTCCTTGCCCGGGCGGTTGCGGGTGAAATCGATGCGAATTTCATGCATATCGAGCTGCAAGCGATTCTAGGCATGTACGTCGGGCAAAGCGAGAACAATTTGCATGATATTTTTGAAAAGGCCCGTGAGAATAAACCCTGCGTGATCTTTATCGATGAGCTCGATGCAATGGGCGGCAGCCGTAATCAGATGCGGCAGCATCATGACCGTATCCTCGTTAACCAGCTTCTGATGGAGCTTGACGGGCTGCGCACGTTTAATGATCAAGTGTTTGTCATCGGCGCGACGAATACGCCTTGGTACCTCGACTCGGCGCTGCGCAGGCCCGGCCGGTTTAACCATATGATCTTTGTACCGCCGCCGGAGGAATCGGAGCGTGCAACGATCCTGCAGCTAAAGCTGGCAGGAAAACCGCTCTCCCCGCTCGATTTGAGCAAAATAGCAAAGGAAACGAAACATTTCTCCGGTGCGGATCTGGAGCAGATCGTGAAGGACGCCGTTGAAGGCGCGCTGGAGCGAACGCTCGAAACCGGTGAAATCCAGCCTATTTCGCAGGATGATCTGAAGAAAGCGTCCAAGCATCGGAAAGCAACGACGCTCGATTGGTTTGCGACCGCCAAGAACTACGCGACATTCAGCGACGTGAACCAGGATTACCAAATCGTTCTGGATTACATGAAGCAGAACGGATTGAAATAATTACGTTATAGCGAGGAAGCTACCGCCATGTATGAATTAGAAGAAGAGTTGCAGAATAGGCGCTACCAGGAAATTGAAAAGCTGATCGAATGGAAAAAGCTAAATGAGGCAAGGAAAGCGGCTGTGTCGCTTATTCAAGATACGCCAGAAGATCCCTACGCCTATGCGCTTCTCGGCAGGGTTTCTCTTTACCAAGACGAATATGAGCAGGCGCTTCACTGGGTTAGCGAATCGCTCCGCCATGATCCGGAAAATGAACTTGCATGGTTCGTTCAATGCAATACTTATTATACGATGGAGAAGTGGAAGGCCGCGCTCGAATCCATCGCCGAGGCACAGCGGATTGATCCCTATGAGCCCCATTATTTTTTCCTGCTCGCTAACATTTACAATAAGACAAGCAAATACGCAGAGGCCCGCGACTTACTGCTGAAGGCGCTTGAAATATCGCCCGAAAATGCCCTTTATCTCGCTAATCTAAGTTATAACGAAGCATTGCTGCGCAACTTCTCCGAGTCTAAAATGCTTGCTAACCAGGCATTGCGGCTGGAAGTAGAATCCGAGCTTGTTTATATGTATCTTGCCTGGTCCGCCGAGAGACGGAATGACTATGACGACTATCTGGTCATGCTGAAAAATGCAATCCGGCTCGATCCCGACGACAAGCAAATTCGCAAGGAATATATGGAGGGTCTGCAGAAAACGTATAAGGTGTTCAAGTTTTTGCTGTTTCCGAGCAACCTCATGAAAAAAATGAAGCCGTGGCAGATTCTACTCGGCTGGATTACGCTTTGGATCATATTCAGACCGCTGATGATCGCATTTTTAATTCTTTATTACGCCACCTACTGGATCACCCGCTTGCTGGTGCATGTCAAACTTTTCGGCTGGAACTTTCGAAGATAAATTTGAGTCCCTATCGTTCAACTAAGCCCCATAAAGAAAAAACACCGCTCATGCTTCGAAGATCCTTCGAAGCAGAGCGGTGTTTCTTATTTCCAGGAAACGGGTTACCCCGCCTGTTTCGCCTTATCGCACGCGAATGCTTAGGATTTCAAAGGGCTTAAAGCCCAGCTGTACACTCCCATCCTGAATGTCCAGCTGATGCAGCTCCTCCTCCAATAAATTGACGACATACGCTTCCTTTGTTGCCGGCGGAAGCTGCAGCGTAAGCTGCTCACGTCCTCCAGCCGATTCATATAGGCGGAAAATCGTCCCTTCGCCCCGCTCGGCAGCCTTCATCGTATCCAGAATGACATGCTTGCTCTCAAATGGCAGCAGCTCCAGCCGTGTTGGGCTTGCGCTGCCTTGACCTTGGCGGCCCGCTTCCATCGCGGGCCCGGCATGGCCTTCCGTTACCCGTACCGGATGATTAAGCTCCATCGCGCTCCGCACGACATGGGCGCCGCGCCAATCCTGCTCGTGCGGGTACAGCGAATACGTAAATTCATGCTCTCCCTGGTCTGCCGTTAGATCCGGCCATTTCGGAGCGCGCAATAAAGATAGCCTCATCGTGCTGTCTTTTATATCGTAGCCGTATTTGCAATCATTCAACAAGCTTACTCCGTAATTGCCCTCGGATAAATCCGCAAAGCGGTGTCCGCAAACCTCATATTGCGCCTGCTCCCAGCTCGTATTCGTATGCGTCGGACGCTCCAAAGCGCCGAACGGAATTTCATAGGTCGCCTTGCTGGCTACGATATCGACCGGAAACGCGACCTTCAGGAGCTTATGCTCTTCCTTCCAATCGACGTTGGTTTTGAAATCGACCCGCTTCTTATCCTGGTAGAAAATAATATCCTGAATAATGACGGAGCGGCTCAGTTGCCACTTAAAACGAAGCACGTCCTGCGCTTTCCCTTGAACGATAACCTCCTTGCTCAGAAGCCGAGCAGCGCCTGCGCGCTGCGATTCGAATCTAGGATCGATATCCCAGGCATCCCAAGATAACGGCTTATCGAAGAAAAGCTGAAATTCATTTGCTTTTCCTCCGGCCAAGATCATTTCGCGCTCTGCGGACTTATCGTACCAGCGCATGATTTCGCCTGCCTCGTTGAATTCGATAATGTAATGCTGCGTTTCCCATGAGCAGTCCAGCTTTGCCGGAACAATCGCCGTCTCCGCCGGCTGTGACGGTCTCAGCCAAACGGTCGTATAGCCGAAGGCTGGAATGGCTTTCATGCTTACTGCCAGCGTTACTTTTCCCGTAGATGCAGCATGGCGCAAAATATCGCTTTCCAGCAGTTCGCCGTTTTGATCGAATGCCGCGAAATCCTCTTGCGCTTCATCGACATCGATCTGTACGATTTCATCTCTTGCCCAGCCTAAGCTGTTGAATACGAAGTATGGAATGCCTTCCCCTCGCGCGTCAATGCTCCCTGCGAGTGCCGCCAGCGATTGCTCCAAGCATGCATGGCCAAGCTTGAATACCTTCTCGTACTCTTCGGCAGAGGTAACGTACGTTTCCGGTATAGCCGTACCCGGAATAATGTCATGGAACTGGTTCAGCAAAATGAGCTTCCAGCCCTCATGAAGCGCCGCCTGCACCTTATCCGCTTGGCCAGCTTCGAAGGCGCTGCGGGCCAAGCTGCTCCACATTTCCGCCTCCCGGTAAAGCACCTCCGCTTTCCGGTTGCTCCGCTTATTGCGTGCATGCGTCGTATAGGTGCCGCGGTGCAGCTCCAAATATAAATCGCCATGCCACTTCGGCAGTTCCTTCCGCCGTTCCCAGGCGTTTCCGAAAAACTCGGCTGCCGTGCTGAAATGGCTGCTGGGCAAACCGGCCATCATCTCCGAGCGCTCCACAAGCTCCACCATTTCTCTAGTTACGCCGCCCCCGCCGTCTCCGTGGCCGTAAAGCAGCATCAGCTCATCCAGCTTGTCTTTATGCCGGTAAGCTTCCCAATGCTCATGTATGTCCTTCGGTCTCGTATTCACGTTCAAGCTATGACTCAAATAGGATAAGACAGACGTGCCGTCAATGCCGACCCAGTGGAATAGATCATATGGAAAGCGATTGGTGTCATTCCAATTTAATTTGGTTGTCATAAAATAATCGACGCCAGCCAGCTTCAGCAGCTGCGGCAGGGAAGCACAATAGCCAAACGTATCGGGCAGCCATTCGATATTGGAGGTTTTGCCGAATTCCTCTTTATAGAAGAGCTGTCCGTACAAAATTTGACGCACAAGCGACTCTCCGCTTGGAATGTTCAAATCCGGCTCGACCCACATGCCGCCAACCAGCTCCCAGCGTCCTTCGGCAACGCGCTGCTTGATTTGCTCATAAAGCTCGGGATAATGCTCTTTGGCGAAAGCATACAGCAGCGGCTGGCTCTGCGTATAAACGAAATCCGGATATTCCTTCATCAGCGTATTCATTGTGGAGAATGTCCTGCTGACTTTACGAACCGTTTCCCTCACTGGCCACAGCCAGGCGATGTCGATATGGGACTGGCCAACCATATGCATCGTGCCGTTCGCGCCCGGTGCAGCTGCGAACGCTTTGGCCTTCTCTGCAAGCCGATTCTCCAAAAGCTGCAGCCAATCCCCTTCGAGGCTCCCGATATCCATTTGCCGCTCGGTCTCGTCCATCGTTTCATACAAGGCTTCTTTCATCCGCAGCCTTTTTAAATCCCGCTCAGGCAGCAGCAATGCAGATTCATAAGCTGCTTGAATGCTATACAGCAGGCTTTGCAGCGGTTTATTCACGCGGACAAGCTGGATGCGGATATAGGACATAGGCGGATTGATCGTCGCCTGCGCGTTTAAAGGATCGGCCGGCTCCGGTATCGGGTCATACAGCTCGATTTCGATAAAGGGATTCAAACCGACTCCCTCCATGTGCAGCGGGACATAGGAGTGGTTTTTGTCTATGCCATGATGCGGAACGCCGTTCACCTTCAGCATGCCTTCGCCCCCGCCGTTCACGATCAGGCCGATCGGATCGGAAAGCCAAGCAATCGGAATTTCAAGCTGCTTCCGCAAAAAATAGGTCACGCCCTGCGTGCTGTTCAAAGGATCCATCGTCTGGACGAAAAAATCCTCTGAATCATATTCATAAACGCCAGGCACGATATAACGGGCTTTCCTCATTTCCCATTCGGGAAGCGGGATCGTCTCCCGCCATTGCAGGCCCGCCAGCTTCTTCAAAAAACGGTTTATTCTATGCATCGCTGTCCCTCATCCTTTACCGTTAAACTTCCGCTGACAAAATCCTCGGCAT
This sequence comes from Pristimantibacillus sp. PTI5, assembly GCF_048572955.1. Classification (GTDB taxonomy): domain Bacteria; phylum Bacillota; class Bacilli; order Paenibacillales; family Paenibacillaceae; genus Pristimantibacillus. The sequence goes on along the minus strand of NZ_CP183886.1, from coordinate 4,275,466 downwards.
TTTTTCCCACCATAATGATAAACTCGCCGTCTTCAACGACCGGTTCATAGTTCTGATCGATAAGCTGCAAATGCTCGCGCGAAATCGTGAATGTTACCGTCTTCATCTCGCCGGGCTCGATATGCACCTTGCGGAAGCCCTTCAGCTCCTTATTCGGACGCGTAACCGAGCTGACCTTGTCCGTCACATACAGCTGCACGACTTCCGAGCCTGCGGCCTGACCCACATTAGTCACTTCGATTTGGACGGTGGCTTCTTCGTCCGGACCGATTTGCTGCGGAGAAACCTGCAAGCCCCCATACTGGAATTCGGTGTAGCTAAGCCCGTAGCCAAACGGATACTGCGGTTTGTTATCCATCTCCAAGTACCGCTTGCCTCTGCTTCTTTTGCCGTTGTAATAGACAGGCAGCTGGCCCACATGCTTAGGCACGGAAACCGTAAGACGGCCGGAAGGATTTACGTCGCCGAATAAAATATCGGCAATCGCGTTCCCGCCCTCTTGCCCGGGATACCAAGCCTCGACGATCGCGTGAGCATGCTCGTCAATCCATGGCTCGACGATCGGGCGGCCGTTAATATAGACGACGATAACCGGCTTTCCTAATTTATAAATTTCCTGAACGAGCTCCAGCTGAACGCCAAGCAGGCTAAGTCCTGCACGGTCGATCCCTTCGCCGCATTCCATATCGCTCCATGCATGCTCGGTGACCACTGATGCGCCTGTCCGAAGATCAATCGTACCTTCGCCAAAATCCCGCGCGCTGGAACCGCCGATAGCCATAATGACAACATCCGCCTGCTCCGCGCAGGCAACCGCATGCTCGAAGCCTTCTCTTGCATCGCCTTTTATCCGGCAGCCAAGCGCATGCAGCAGCTGCTCATCCGCATGGCTTCCCAGCTTATTGCGCATACCGTCGAGCAGCGTAACAATCTGGCTGCGCTGCTGAGGCGAGGTGTAATCGCCTAATTGGTTATACATATGGTTAGCATTCGGTCCGATTACGGCTATCTTACGCGTATCTTTCTTTAACGGCAGCGTCTGGTCCGTATTTTTTAACAGCACGATGCTTTCCTGCGCGATTTGCCTGGCGAGCTGGACATGCTCTGGGCAGCCAATCACCTCTGCCGCTCTTTCAGGATTAACGTACGGATTTTCGAACAGCCCAAGCTTGAATTTAATGCTTAATACGCGTCTAACCGCATCATCCAGCACGTTTTCATCGAGCAATTGATGCTGCACGGCCGCCTCCAGATGCTTGCCGAACATTTCACCCGACATCTCCATATCGACGCCGGCTTTCAGAGCGAGCACGGCCGCGTGCTCGCCATTCTCGGCGACGTCATGCCCCCAAGCCAGCATGTTGATCGCGCCGCAATCCGTAATGACAAAGCCGTCAAAGCCCCACTGCTCCCGGAGCAGCTCCTTCAATAAATAAGCATTCGAAGTGCATGGGACGCCGTCAATTTCGTTGTATGCGGTCATTACGGAAAGCGCTCCTGCCTCCACGCCCCTGCGGAAGGGAAGCAAATCCGATTCATGCAGCTCGCGCATGCCCATATGGACCGGCCCCGCATTGCGACCGCCCTCTGAGCTGCCGTAAGCTACGAAGTGCTTCAGCGTTGCAATCACGCTGTTCTCCGCGTCCAGCCGTTCTCCTTGCAGCCCTTCCACTGCCGCGACCGCCAGCTCTCCAATCAAGTAGGGATCCTCGGCAAAACATTCCTCTGTCCGGCCCCAGCGCGGATCGCGCACGACATCAAGCACCGGCGAATACGTAGCTGCTCCGCCTTGGCTTCTCGTCTCGAGCGCAATGGCCCTACACATCTCGCGGTACAGATCGACGTTCCAAGCGCTGCCTACGGACAAGGGGACAGGAAAGACGGTCGCTCCAATAGCCATATGGCCGTGCGAGCATTCCTCTCCAAATAGAATAGGTATGCCGAGCCGCGAGTTTTCGATCACATAACGCTGGATATCATTGACCGCCCTTGCCCCTTCTTCGGGCGAGAGTCCGTTCTCAAGCGTAACCTCCGTCCACGGGTCGGCGCGCAGCACGCCGTATAACGAACCAATCCCGCCGCTCTTCACCTGCTCCTGGAAATCCTCCGATAGCGTGACTTTTCCATTTTCCTTCGCATATGTTTTCCAGCCAAACGGTTGCAGCAGCTGGCCAATTTTCTCGTTTAATGTCATTTCCTTCAGTAAATGCTCTACCCGTTCCGGGACTGGCAGCGACGAATCCTTGTAGCTCATGGTTGTCTCTCCTTATCATGCTCCGTATATAGCAGCAGGAAGTAAACCCAAAGGTTATACTTCCTGCCCGCCATTTGTCTTTCCTATTCTTCTTTTTTGATCGCGTTGCCGTAAATCTCAATATATTTAGCAAGGTTCAAGCCGTCAAAGCCTTTCACGTAAGCATCCCAATCCTTCTGAATGTCTTTGCTGCCGATAATGAATTGAGCCATGTTTGTTGTTACATAGTCTTGAATCGATGTCGTCAATTGCGAAGCGGCATCGGTATCCTCCGGACGAATAAAGACGCCTGACGGGTAAATTTCTTTTGGCGAATACGGGGCAAATGCGTTAGTCGCCTGCGCTAGCCGCGTTTCGTAACCGTCTGCAGCAAGCGGATCCTGCCCTACAGCAAACAGGTCGCGGAACTCTTTCGTCAAATCCTTCGGCCCCATCAATGACCAGCTGTCGTTACGGATAGCGTCCGGATCAGCTACCGGGATTCCCTTGAAGCTGTATTTAGCAGGTTGACCGTCGATATTTTTCTCGTCGGCTTCTGCCGTTTTCCAGCCAATGCCTTCTTCGGCACCATATTCGCTCTTAATCGCGCCTTCCTCGCTGAAGGCATAATCCATAATTTTGATCGCAGCAATTTGCTGCGCCTCAGATGCTTTATTCGTTAGCGCGAATTGGAATTCGCTGATGCCCTGCGAAGCGCCCGCCAGCTGCACGCCTTCTGGTCCTTTTAGCGGCGGTACGATGACCCAGTGCTTATGTCTAGTTAGCTTTTCATCATATGGATTGACCAAGTAACTAACGAGCGCAGTCGTAATCGAGCCTACGATTTCGTCACCCTCGCGATTGCCAAGCTGGCCGATCGCTTGATCGTTTTGCGTAAACGAAGCCGGGTCAATTAGACCTTCCTTGTACAGCTTGTTCATGTAAATGAGGCCTTGCTTCCAGCCTTCCTTATTCGCTGCAAAGTCTACTTTGCCGTCGTTCAAGGTCAAATATTTGCCATTATCGTTATAGATAAAGGAATTCATTAAATAAGCGTCGATGTTCCCGTTCCATACGTTTTTGTTCGGTGCGCCCGTGAGCGGAATTTCATCGGCTTTACCGTTTCCGTTCGGATCCTTTTCTTTGAAAGCTTTCAGTACCGTATACAGCTCGTCTGTCGTAGTCGGAACCGCTAAGCCTACCTTATCGAGCCACTCTTTATTCATCCAAAACTTTTGAGAGAAGGTGCAGTGGTAGCATTCATTTAAACGCGGAAGGGCGTAAATGTTGCCGTCCGTTGCCGTAATCGCATCTTTAAAATACGATTTCTTCTCCATCATCGCTTTGATGTTCGGGGCATACTTATCAATCAAATCATTTAACGGAAGGAAAACGCCTTGCTTGCCGTAAGTCAGCAAATCCGTATGCGTGAATTTCCCCTCTAGGAATACTTCCGGATAATCACCGCTTGCGAGCAGCAATTGTCGGCGATCCGTCAGCGCGTCGGCAGGAGCGAGATCCCATTTTATTTTGACATTGAATTTTTCCTCAACATGCTTCGTGTAGGTGTTATCTTCTAAAGGCGCTTTGCCTTGAGGAGCAAAAAATGTCATCGTAACCGGTCCCGCTTCTTCGGTTGTATTTGTATCTCCGGTATTAGTAGAAGTATTGTTACCCTCATTGCTTTTCCCACAAGCCGTCAATACCAATGTAAGGCTTATGATGAGTGCAAGCATGCCGAAAAATGTTTTTTTCATTTGGACCCCTCCTAAAATGGTAGTTAAACAAACTTCGCTTTTTGCTAGCAAACCTGGCCGCGCACTTTGAGCTCGCCGCATCACCTCCTTATTATAAATGAAAATCCTCTTAACCTTTCAATGAACCGATCATGACGCCTTTCACGAAATGCTTCTGCACGAACGGATACATAATGAGCACCGGTACCGAAGCTACGACGATCAACGCGTATTTCAGCACCTGCTCGAAACCTTGCACCCGCGCCTGCTGGGCGGTGTTCGCGAGCATTTCCGGATCTGACGCATTTAGAATAAGCAAGTTTCGCAGCACATATTGCAGCGGGAACAGACTCTCCGATCTTAAATAAATGAGAGCGTCAAAGTACGCGTTCCAGTGGCCTACCGCATACATAAGGGTCATTACCGCGAGAATCGGCTTTGACAACGGCAGTACGATGCTGACCAGGTACCTTATATCTCTGCAGCCGTCAATTTGCGCCGCTTCAGACAATTCGTGCGGAATGGAAGATTGAAAAAATGTTCGCGCCACGATGACCTGGAATACCGAGAAAGCGCCCGGCAGCCACATCGCCCAGCGTGTGTCCAGCATTTCCAAATCTTTGACGAGAAGATATGTCGGAATGAGTCCGCCGCTGAAGAACATCGTAATCATCATGAGGATCATGACAAAATTTCGGCCGTAAAAGCTTTTGACTGCCAACGGATAAGCAAGCAGCACCGTAAATACCAAGTTGATTAACGTACCGAAAACCGTGTAGATGATGGTATTGTAATATCCGTACATCAATTGCGAGCTATTGAAGATCGATTTATACGCCTTTAGGCTGAACTCCACGGGCAGCAGCCATACTTGCCCCGATACGACGGCTCTAGGCGAGCTGAAGGATGAACTAATAATATAGAGGAGCGGATACATAACGGCTAACATAAGCAGAGTCAAAAAGATATAAATAACTAACAAAAACATGCGATCGCCAAAGGGCTCTTTAATTTTTTTTGTTTCGATCATGTTCATCCCTCCCTACCATAAACTTGTTTCCGAAATTTTCTTCGCAAAGGCATTAACCACCATCAGCAAAATCAAATTGATGACGGAGTTGAAAAGACCGACCGCAGATGAGAAACTGAAATTTGCGCCGACGAGCCCCACTTTATACACGTAAGTGGATATAACCTCAGAGGAGCTTAAGTTGAGCGGGTTCTGCATCAGGTATATTTTTTCAAAGCCGACGCCCATCACGCTTCCGAGACTGAGTATAAGCATGATTACCGTAATCGGCAGCAGCGACGGAAGGTCGATATAAATAATTTTTTTCCATCTGGAGGCGCCGTCTACTCTTGCCGCCTCGTACAGCGATGGATCAACGCTGGCCAGCGCCGCAATATATATAATGGAGGCATAGCCCATTTCCTGCCAAACTCCCGACCATACGTAAATCGATTTGAAAAATTCCGGAACGCCCATGAAGTTGGTCATTTCCCAGCCCATGAAAGAAAACAACCGGTCAATGACGCCGACATGCGGCGTAAGCATCAGCATGACGATCGAAACCATAACAACGGTAGAAATAAAATGCGGCGCGTAAGTAACCATTTGTACCGATTTCTTAAATTTGCCCGTACGCACTTCATTTAAAGCAAGAGCCAGCATGATCGGAATCGGAAAGCCTGCAAGAAGCGAATAGAAGCTGATTCCTAACGTGTTTTTAATGATCAGCCAAAAGTTCGGAGAACTGAAAAAGGTTTCAAAGTGCTTAAGCCCTACCCATTTACTGCCCCAGATGCCCTGAACGACATTAAAATCTTTAAAGGCGATCTGCACGCCGAACATCGGCACATATTTGAAAATAATTAAATAGAGGACTGGCAAAAGAACCAAAAAGTACAATTCCCAATGTTTCTTTATTTTTTTCCACGTCGTAAGCTTACTTTTGAATTTTAGATTGTGAAGCTCCGTATTTTCTAACGCATTCACCTGTGCATGATTCATTCGCAGCTCTCCTTTGCAGCAATTTAACGAAGCACTTCTTGCAGTAGTCGATCGTGTCCTGGTCCACAATTCGATTCTAGCCCGTTTACGAAAACTTCATCAATTCGTAAGTTTCCCGTACCCCACCTTTTTCTGAATAAGCGCAATACACCGCCAATTAAGCCGATTCATGCATTTTTCACAAACCATTCATAATTCCCGCAGCGCAGTGCCTGAGCAGTCCGCGCCTTTCCAAGCAACCAAAAAAGCCTTGAGAATGCGGCACGCCGCTCTCAAGGCTCTGTTTCGGATTTAACTGCTTTCCCCTAGCTGCTTCCGGAAGTCCCGGGGGGATAGGCCAACGACATTTTTAAAGGCGCGGTTGAAGGAATTGTAATTATAATAACCAACCTCGCTGCTAATTTCCTGCATCGGCTTTTGTGTCTCCAAAAGCATCTGCTTCGCGTTCGCAATGCGGAGGCCAATGAGGAAATCCACAAAATTCTCCCCGAACTCTTCCTTGAACATTTTGCTCAAATATTTGGAGTTTAGCTGGAACTTCGTGCTCAAGAAATCGAGCGACAGCTCGGAGTTCGCATAGTTTTCTTCAATATACGCCCTTATTTCCATAATAAGAGCCTTGTTGCTGTGCGAATCCCTCTGCATCTGCATCTTCTCGTTCATCATGGCGAAAATGCTGCTGCAGCCCTGCTGCAAATCATCGAGGTTATCCCACCGCATGGCCAATTCCCGTAAATCCGTCTGCACGGCCCGCCAAATATTGCGATATTCCTTCGATAATTCGAGTACCTCGCCCTCCAAATGATGAACGAAAAACTGCAGCAGGCTTTCGATCTCTTTGCGAGGCAGCAGCGAATCCCGGATTTGATCGAAAAAAACGTTTAAATGCTTCAGCCAATCATTTTCGGCAAGGCGCAGCGACTGGGAAAGCAAATAAATGGTTTTGAAATACTCTTGAATTTCGGTCTGCGGCCTGACGGTATCTTCCAAGGTGATGATCCGGTTGCTGCCCAGAACGGCTTTATACTGCAGGCAATAATTCGCCTTTTCGTAAGAGCCGCGCAGCTCCTCCAGCGTATTCGCCGGTTCTCCGCGCCCGATCGTAATATTGAAACTGACATTTTGCTCGATCCAAGTGCGGCATTCCTGGATAATATAATCGTTTTTCTCCATCGCATCCGCATCCGGCTCCTGCCAGAGGATGAAGGACACCCGGCGATCGGTCGTCCATTCCGCCCAGACCGTAACGCCAAGGTTTTTGGCCGTCTCATGGATAACGCTGTATAACGTAAACTTCAGCAGCGATTGGTCCCGTTGATTGTAAATCGCCTGAAATGCGAAATAATCATCGATTTCAATGACATGAACGGTCGATATTTTCCCTTTTACGTCCAAATCATAGCCGCGGAGCTCGGAAATCCAGGCTTCATCGGTTAATTGGACGGCACCCTCAAGTACCTGATGAAAATGGTATTTCTTTTGCAAAATAAGCTTTTCCCGGTATTGCTGCTGGAATTGCTTCGTTTCGCTCATTAAGTTTTCAAGCGTGTTTTGAATAAAAATAAATTCGCTCTCGGATGCGGCGCCCGTTCCTTCGCTTTTGGACGAATACGTCTGAATGAGCGACACGAGCTGCTGGATCGGCTGATAGTTCCGTTTGGTCACGTAAATTACCCATAGAATGCCGAACACCACGACAGCCATCGCGAATACGACCCACACATTGTAAAAGGTGAGTACGAATTTCAGGCCGTTCTTGTCCAAAATGCCGCTGTTAATCTCCCAGCCTGTATACGGGGAAGTATATTTCGATAAGACGGGGCCCGTGGCGGACGGATCAACTTCCTCCCCCAGCAAATTCCGGCCTTCCTTGTCAATCATGCTTACAAAGCTTATATCCGAGTTGTACATCCGGCTAATCGTATCATGCAGCTTCGTTAAGCTTACGTTCACAACAAAATAACCCTGCTTAACGCCCATATTGTACGGAGCTGTTCTTACTAAGGTAATAACGTTTTCGGCATCGACCTCGGAATTGGTAAATGCTTTATACCTGCGCTCACCCGTCCACTTTGCTCCGCCTGCCTGCTCCTCATAGTTCTCAATAAACGATTTATCCTGGAAATCCTCGAACGTTCTCGGGACATCCCCAAAAATAAACTGATCCTTGAAGCGCATGAAATAAATGGAATCTATAATCGGGTAATTGAATTTCAATTCATCTATCACTTTAAGCGCTTGAATGTTAGCAGCTACGTCTACACCGTCTCTGCTAAAAAAACGGCTGATATCGGGATTCGTCAATATTTCCCTCACAACCTGATAATCGATTGCCTTTAATGAATTATCCGTAAAGAGAATGACCTGCTGCGCCAAAAAATCATTGGCTTTTATCGCTTCTCTTCGATTTTGTTCATTTAAGGTTTGGAAAAAAACGACAAACAAAATCATCGTCACGATAAAAAAGACCGGTAGATACGATAACAACAAACGGCGAAACCACATTTTGTTCAACCCTTGTATCACCTTCCCCTTATTTATCTCTAAGCGTACCCCATCCAAAAGATCAGGACAAGATACATAATTTCCTTATTTGGATATCCAAAAAACTGACGCCTGCAGGAGGACGTCAGTTTCAATCGAATGGCCGAGTAAACGGTTATTTAGGCAAGCAGCCGGAACACATGCGCCGCAGGAGCCTTGCCTGCGTACTCGCCTGGCGGCAGTTTAACGATTAGGCCGGCCTCCGTTTGTTCAAACGGCAGGCTTTCATCTGTACCGACCAGCCCGACACTTTTCACGGGTTCGGTATATGGAATCACGAGATGCTCCGCTACCGCCGTATTCTCGGAAGGATACAAATAAGCCGCGAATACAGTGTTTTCCTTGCGGGTGAAAGCAAAGCCGTCGGTAAAGTAAGGAGCGCAAATTCTCGTTCCGTACACGGCCTCGCCATAGGTTTTCATCCATGCGCCCAATTCCTTAATCGTTGCAATGGCGCCCTCCGGAAGCCTTCCGTCCGGCTGCGGGCCGACATTGAGCGCAAGGTTTCCGCCTTTAGCAACGACCTCCATCAGAATATGCACAACCTTGCGCAGCGATTTATACTTGTCCTCATAGCGGAAAGAGAAGGAGGTGCCGAGCGTTATGCAGCTTTCCCACGGCACGTTCATTGGCCCGTTCGGGATCGTCTGCTCCGGCGTTACGATATTTTCGTAGGGACCGCCGACCGTTCTGTCTGCCGACAGCAGCCACGGCTGCGTTTCGCGCGCGCGATCGACCAATTCCCCCAAGCGAATATCCTGCGGCACTCTGCCGCCGTCTCTCACCCAGCCGGCATCGAGCCATAGCACGTCGATGCGTCCATACTTTGTCAGCAGCTCCATCATTTGCTCGTGCGTGAACTGTACGAACTTCTCCCACAGCCAAGGATATTGCTTCGGATCGTAAGAGGGGCCGCGCCAGGTATGCGTTCCGCGCTCCATTCCCGGCGTCCAATAATAAGGCGTGTGCCAATCGGCCTTTGAGAAGTAAGCCGAGATAGCCATTCCCTTGTCCCGGAAGGCATCAAACACATTTTTGCAAATATCCGCATACTTGTGCGTATGGAACGGCGTCTCCGGACCGGTACTCCGGTAGTCCGTCGTATGCGTGTCCCACATGCAGAAGCCGTCATGATGCTTTGTCGTAAAAGTCAAATATTTGAAGCCCCCCTCTGCCGCTATATCAGCCCAAACCTCCGGCTGCAGACGAACGGGATTAAACGTTTTGTTCAAGCCAAAATATTGCCGCTTCAGCTCCTCGCTGTCCACGCCCCAATCGATGCCGTCACGGGACCAATCGCCGTCTTCGTCGCTAAGCGCCCATGATTCCACGAGACCAAGCTGCGAATAAGGTCCCCAGTGCATCATAATGCCGAGCTTCTGATCCTTGAACCATTCCAGCCGTTCCAAAATAAGCGGATTATCCGGCTTGACCCACTCTTCCTCCGCGCTGAAATTGTGTACGCCATTTTCTACCTCTGCTGCTTCCTCTACGGTATCAACTATAAGACTGCCCTCATGCTCCTGCGTCTGACCGTTGCTCATTTTGTCTGCTCCTCCTTTTATGTCCCTAACCTTTATTTCTCCAGCCAGTGGCTGCTGCACTAATCTCCTTCATGTATAATCCATAAGTCCAAGCGCCCGCAATTGGCATCTTTCCGATAAAATCACTTTTTTCGTTAACGCTTTGTAAATGTGCCGGCTGTCGAGTACACCTTTTTCGAAAAGATTGCATTTTTCGGAAAAGCGCCGTAGAATAGCGTTTTTCTGGCAAGCGTAAACGTCTGACACAGTCCTTGGCGGCAAAATCCCGTTTCGCGGTGAAATAGAAGCATCATATACGGTTAAATTTTTTACTTCCTTATATAAAAAAAAAGGCTTGCTTTGAATAACAAAGCGCAGCCTTTTTCCGTTGATTCTATTTTTTCCGCAGCTTGAATACCGCCTTATTTTCTCCGACCGTACGCCCGCTGTCATTGCGGAGCGCTGTCGGCGCGAGCGCGTACAAGCTGTCGATGGTCTCCTGATTGGCATAACCGATCTGCTCCAATATCGATGCGATGATGATCGGCCACGGTTCCTCGGAGCCGTCCATTACCTTCAAAGCGAACGCGACTCGCTCCTTCCGAAGACCGAAGCCATAAATGCCCTTCGCCCCGCCCTTGGCCACGATATTCGGATCTCTCAGCAAAGTCGAGCAGATGAACCATGGCGCGGACACCATCTCCGGATGGCCGTTCATGAGACGGGATACCTCGCTCGCGGCGCTTCGGACCTCCGTTCGATCAATTAAATCAGGACAAGCCAATTTCAAATACATAGACGCGATAGGCTTTAGCGGCAGCGCGTATACGGGAAAACCGCAGCCATCGACGCTGATATGAATATCTGCTGCAGGATAGTCCGATAGATAAGCAACGATGTCCAGCACCTCCGCCTGCGCGGGATGCTCGGGCTCCCCATAGCCCTTTAGCGGATAGTCCTTCGCCTTGCTAAGCGCTAAGAGGCCAAGATGCTTTCCCGAGCAGTTATGGTAAATGCGCCGCTTCGGCTTTTGCAAGCAAAGCAATTCATCGCGCGCCTGCGGGCTAAGCGGGTACGTCTGCGCGCATACCAGCAGCTCCTCGCTTAAGCCCAGCTTGCCCAGCATCCCTTCAAGCGCCTCTACATGATAGGCTTCCGCACGATGCGAGGCCATCATGACCGTCTTTTCTTTATCCGTAAAACGAAACATCTCCGGAACGCCATGCATAAACGCGGGAATCGCTTGGAACGGCTTTGCCGATGAGCGCATGAAAGCAACCCACTCCGGATCTCCGGCGCTAAATATAACCTCGCCTCTTTCATTCACTCCGCAAATATGGCCCGAATGAACGTTTTCAAGCCGGCCTCCGCGGTACTGCTCGACCAGCCTAACGGCAGACTCCATCGAACCATGCCTCCTTAACCATTTCAAATTGATAGGACTAAGTAAGTTCCTTTAAGCGATGCTCACGCATTAATTTATGGATCAATTCCGCAAAAAGGCTGTTCGCCCAAGCAAACCAAGGTCTCGTGTACGCATTCGGATCATTCACATGGAAGCCCTCATGCATATAACCGGTTTCCGCGTCCGTGCTCGTTAAGGTGCGGATCATTTCAGCGACTTCCTCGTTATCCGATGATGTTAAAGCCTGCATCGCCAGGCTTATGTGCCAGATATAATGCTTCGGAGTGTGCGGGCTGCCGATCCCCCTTGCATGGCTGCCCTCGTAATAATAGGGATTTTGCTTGCTCAAAATGAATTTCCTCGTATTGCTATAAATCGGATCATCCTTATCCGCGTAGCCGAGATAGGGGATCGATAGCAGGCTCGGCACGTTTGCATCATCCATCAGGTTGTAATTCCCGAAGCCGTCGGTTTCATAAGCAAACATTTCGCCGAATTCCGGATGCCGGTAAATGCCGTACGTGCGAATGCCGTAATCGATCTCTTCTTTCAAGATTCCCGCTTCTTCCTTTAGCTGCGAATCGCCGTAAACCTGCTCCGCTATTTCCTCCATGTAACCAAGCACGACGCATGCAAACATATTAGCCGGAATCAAATAGCCGAAGGTACACGCGTCGTCGCTTGGCCGGAAGCCGGACCATGTCATGCCCGTATAATTGACCGGCATGCCCATCCGGTCATTGCGCAGCGTATCGGATTTGGGTCCCGTCGTCCTCGCAAAGCGGTAAGGGGATTGCTCGAAATGCCTTTGCTCCGTGTGCCATAAGCGAATAATCGTTTTCATCGTGTTCAAAGACGTTTCGTCGAACAAAGAAGCTTTTCCCGTCTGCTTCCAATACAAATAGCTAAGCTGAATCGGATAACATAAAGAATCAATTTCATACTTCCGCTCCCATACCCAAGGGTTCAGCTCCGTTAAATCATCCTCGTAACGGTTGTCATTATCCTCCTCGTTGAAGGCATTCGCATAAGGGTCGATTTGGATGCACATCAGCTGGCGTTTGACTAAACCCTCGATCACGCGCTGCAGCTCTTCATCCTGCGCGGCAAGCGGAAGATAGTGCCTCACTTGGGCACTGGAATCCCGCAGCCACATGGCGGGTATGTCGCCGGTAAATACGAAGGTCGTGCCGTCATCCATTAATTTTGTTGTCGTTTCCAGCGTATTCGGAAAGCACTGCTTGAACATCTGCAACAGCTTCGGATGATGTGCCAGCTCGGTTTCCGCCAGCTTAAGGCATTCCTGAACGGCCTTTGGCAAAGTCTTCTCGCTTATCTTAGTCATGGAGTCACCTCTTCATAAAATTAATGGTTATCGCTATAGACGGTAAATGAACGAATATGAGGCTCCAAGGTACTCTCCAATACCGTTAAGCGGATATGCGAGGTACGAACGGGTAGAATTAGCGGATCGATCTTCTTATGACCGATCGCACTGCCTCTAGCGATTACCGTCCACTCGCCCTTGCTCTCCGCTTCTACGATGTAGCTTTGCACTCTTTCGCCCAGCTCAATTTGCTCCATAATAACTGTTCGGTGAATGTCCGCCTCCCGCTCCAGGCGAATCGAAACCGTACGGCCGCCGCTGCTCTCCGCTAGAGGGATCGCGTATCTTCGCTTGATTTCATCACCCAGCTCCTTCATGCGCTGAACCTCGGCATCCGGAATCAAGCCCCTGCTGTCCGGCGCTGCATTAAGGAGCAGCGTTGCTCCGTGGCCGACGGATCTCTCGTATAAATCGATCAGCTCCTCCAAGGAACGAAGCGGCGTCTCGTCATTCGGATGCCAAAACCAATGGTTGCCCCGGATCGGAACGGGACATTCGGCCGGCACCCAATCCGGCGTCTCCGGCAGCCAAGCCGTCATATCATTCGTGAACATGCTGACACGGGCCGCTTCCGCCGTATTCCAGCATGGATATGGAGCGAAGCCGTCCTCGTTGCCTACCCAGCGTACGGTCGGCGCGCCCATGTTAAATACCATGGCATTGGGCTGAAACTGCTTCACAAGGTCCATGATCCTCGGCCAATCATATCGTCTGCCTTCCGAGCCCGCCCCGTCGAACCACACTTCAACGAGCTCGCCATAACCGGTGAGCAGCTCCGTCAATTGCTCGCAATAAACATCATCATAGGCCGCTTCATCCGGATAACGCGGATCATGCCGATCCCACGGCGATATATAAATGCCAAACCCTATCCCTTCTTCAAGGCATGCCTCCGCGCATTCGCGAACGACGTCTCCTTCACCGTTCCTCCAAGGACTGGACTTGACGGAGTAGGAGGTCGTCTTCGTCGGCCATAGGCAAAAACCGTCATGATGCTTTGCGGTAAGCATGAAATAGCGGAACCCCGCTTGCTTAGCCGTCCTTACCCACTGCCTCGCATCCAGCTCAGCCGGGTGAAACGCTTCGGGGCTATCATCGCCTTCGCCCCATTCGCGGTTGCAAAATGTATTCAGGCCAAAATGGCAAAACATGCCTAGTTCTAAATCCTGCCATGCCAGCTGCTGCTGTGTAGGCTTCGCTAAATATGGCTCATTCAATGTTATCCCTCCATTACTTGTTCTTGCAGCAGGCTTTAACTTTCGTTAACCGTAATCTCAACCTCTTCCGGCCTGTATACCTTAATCAGCCGTCCTGCCCGATCGGCAGCGAACATCACCGTTCTTTCCGGCTCCATGGCGAAGGCGTAAGATATCCCCGATTCTGGATCCGTTACTTCCACCTCGGCCTTAACCGCATATTCCGAGACAAAGACGTACAGCGAGCCTTTCCTGAACGCGAGCTTCCGTCCGTATACGCCCGGCAAATCGCCGCCTTTAAGCCATAGAAGCTCGGCAGCTACGCCGGCCTGGCCCATCGCATAATCATATACCTCGGCCAAAGCCTCGGAACGGTCATTCAGCTCGATCGGCAGCGGGCACCAAAGAAACATACCTTTCCCGAGCTTCTTGGTAGCAAGCTGTGCGGAGCATGTGGCGCTCACAGAGACGGGGATCGTTTCTTTGGCCGCTTCCGCAATCCGATGGTTAGCGAAGGATACCGGAATAAGCCGTCCATCGAGCTCCAAAACCTCTTCGCGAAGCACGTTGCCTACCGTGGATTCCCCGATTAGTCCGAACGCGCGCTCGGTTGGACGCCAATACTCATCCATGCTGATCGGCCCCGTAAACAGAAGCGTGCCTCCATGCTCCTTGATATGGTTTAGCAGCTTGCCCAGCGCTTCGCCGCTGAAATTATGCGCGCTCGGGACGATGATAAGCTTAGGAGGCTGCTCGCCAAGCGTCCCCAGATGATACTCGCCTAGCGCGCGGAACGGCTGCTTCAGCTCATAGGCCATCGTTCGCGCGAGCTTTGCGGTTGCGACGTAGGCAAGACTGCGGGCGGAAAAGTCGTTGGAATACGGATAGACCACAACGGTCTCCTCCAAGCGCCGATCCTCGAATAAATGGCTGATCCCGCCAATAAATTGCCCGAAATCATAGGAGACATCCGCCTCCGGCTTCTCGGTTCCGTCCGCTCTGAGCGCGCCGATATTCGATTCGTTCACGTTATGCATATAGAAGTTAATATTCCAAATCCATTGCACCGCGCCTGCCGCCCCCGTTGCGAAGGCATATGCATATTTCCTCTCCAATATATTCCGGAGCTCCAGCTCCGAGCGATTTGCCTTGCCGTTCGGGGTCTCGACATACATCATGCCCGTCTCCTGGACGAGGTTCGGCTTATTCGGCGTCTTGGCAAACACCGTGTCCCACACCAGATCATCCATGAGCCACCAGGAATGAACATTCGTATAATCCACCGCTTCCTCGTAAAAAAACGGGGACGGCCGCTGTCCGGCCAGCGCCTCATCCTGCCCGACCGTTATCAGCTGCTTCGGCTGCAGATGACGAATCGTTGCGCTGAGCTCCCGCGCCCACTGATTATGCATCTCCATCGTAAACAGGCAATAATCGAGCCACGGCCCGTTCTTGCGCGGATGAATCGCGGTTGTATTGAAATTAATATCCGACTTGCGAGGCGGCCGCGCCGCCTCGAAGGAGGGCAGATCGGCAGGCGTTCGATCCCAGCGCTCCTGCAGCAGCCGAATATCGTCCTGATGCCGCAGCCGCAGCCAAGCAATAAACCGTTCCTGTTCATAAGGGTCAGCGCAGGTTTGCGGTCCGCTGAACGTCTTATCCGGGTGAAACAATGAGGGTTCGTTCACCAGATCCCAGTGCACATGCGTTGAATTCGCGTGGCGCGATACGATGGCCGCCACGAATCTTTTTTGCGCTTCGACGCTTCTCGGATCCAGATACGGATTGACGCCCTCCCAAGCCTCGGGAGTAAACGCAAAAAACGTAAACGTGACCTCCAAGCTGTGCCTTTTGGCCGTCAGCAGAAAGGCGTCGATCGCTCGCAGCACCTCTTCGGACGGATGCCCGTCAACAAACATGACCTGCCGCCATGCCGTCCAAATCCCTGTTCGGATATAGTTGATGCCGGCACGCTTCATTTGGGCCATATCCCGGTCCCACGTTGACACGTTAGGCATGAACAAAAACTTGCGCGCCACGTCGGAGGTCATGTAGGTCATGCCGACAATCGGCAGCGGCTTGCCGTTTTTCCGGAAATAGTCGCGGTCACAGGTCAGCAGCTCCCCCTCCCGCAGCAGCTGCTCGTCATAGCCCCAAAAGCCTTGACGGTAAATTCGCGTTTCTCCCTCAGCAGAGACAGCCGTGCAGACGGCCTCATAATAACCCGGTTCTATCGCAATTGGCATAGGAATTCGCAAAAGCGTCAGCTCGCGCGAGCTGACCAGGCTTGAGTCGTGCTTCCATATCACCTGCGCTCCGCCTGCCGCTTGTTTAGTCACCGTTATTTGAAACCGCCACTCTGACGGTGAAACCTTCTTTTCCGATGCTGCCTGTACGCTCCCACTCCGGCCAAGCGCCTGCAGCTGCAGCGTAAACGTCGGACGATCACCCGGCTCATAGCTGCCATAGTTCGGCTTGAACCAAATTTCGCTAACGCCCCTCGCGCAAAACGAGCTCCATTCCCGGATGGCCTCTGCGCCGCCGGCATGCCAGAACCGTTCCTCCAGCGTTTGGTTAACGAACAGCCAACGCCCGCCGGCAAAAGCGCCCTTCGTATTCTCCAGCAGTACGCACGGTGCAGCTACCTCCCGGCCGGAAGCAGAAATTCCTTTCAGCAGCGGGTAAATATGTGCATCCATCGGTCCGCTTGAACCGCCTTGCCCCGGCTGGTCGTCCGCCTTCGTCACATGAAGCACAAAGCCAACTGTCGGCTGTACAGAAAACAATGCCATTTTATCCGCGAATAGGGGAATGTCCGAATTCGCCGCGTACGCCGCAATAGGACCGGTATCCACAGGCAGCATTTCATGGATATTCAACTCTTGATGATAAGCCGTCTGCTCCGGCTCAGCCCGGTAATGTCCGTCTTCCAAGTAGACGGGAATGCGAAAAGGCGCCCCGCCCATATGCAGCAGGCCTCCTCCCTGCTTCAAATAGCCAAGCAGGGCAGGCCATGCCGCCTTGGGAAAATATTTTCCATGAAGAGACACCAAGCTGCATGCCGTTCGCAGCGCATCCGTCAAGCCGCTCACGTCAACTACCGCAGCAAATGAAGCAAGAACCGCCAGCTCCTGCTTGTTCGGGCGTGCGCCCTCGTAAGGAAACGATTTATCGTAAAACACAATGATTTTGTTCATCTGCGCACTCTCCTGGTTGTTCAAATGTTAGCTGCCCAGCATCGGCATGTTCGTGAAAGCGACTGCCGCTTCCTCCGTTCCATGCAGCTCAAAGACGATGATTTCATTTTCCCCTAGGCGCAGTAACGGAGCTGGGACATACAGCGTTTGCCCCGGGCCTTTGTTCCAATAGCGCCCCAAATGAAAACCGTTCACGAATACGATCCCCTTCGTCCAGCCGCCCATAGCAAGGAAGGTATCTCCGAGCTCGTTGATGCTCAGGCTGCCTCGGTAGAAAGCAGGGCGGTTTGTTTCGGAAACCTCCTTATAGGTGAGCGAAGACAGCTCCTCCATCTGAAGCGGGTGGATTACCCAATCGAACAGGAATTGAAAGCCAAGCCGGACGCCCTCCGTAATGCCTTTGCGGTCCTTCAAGTATGGGCCGTAATTGATTCTCCCCATGTTCTCGACCACGATGCGGAGCTCGGCCCCGCCAGCCGGAACCTCGAAGGAAACGGTTTGCTCCTCCGCTGAGCGTTCAATGACTCCGATAAATTCGCCGTTCACGTAGATAAGCGCCCGATCCCGCACCTCCTGAAGATGAAGCTGCTCCTTGGGCCTTGGCCCGGATATCCAGGTCGTATACGCAATAAAGCCGTAGCTTTGCCCTACCTTCTCCATCGGCAGCGGCGACGGCGACGGAATAGCGGCCGAAAGCACATCCAGATGCTCGAATAATGCCGCCTGCCCGGTCAAAGCGACCTTTCCGTAATTGTTGACCGGCACAGACTCAGGAAGCTTTAGCTCGCCTATTTCCATGTATCTTGAAAGCACCTCGCGGACGGCATAAAATTTGTCCGTCGGCCGCCCCGCTTCATCGAGCAGCGCATCGTAATCATAGCTCGTCGTCGTTGGCTCGTAATGATCGCGGAGCTGGGCGTTCGCTCCGTTATAGAAGCCGAAATTCGTCCCGCCGTGAAATAAATAAAAGTTGACGGAAGCATCCGCCCGCAGCATCTCGTCGAATACGGCGGCTGCATCCGCGGCATCCCGCGTATGATGCTCCTCACCCCAATGATCGAACCACCCGTTCCAATATTCCATGCACATGAGCGGATGCCCCTGCTGGTATTCGATCAGCTTAGCGAAGGCAGCATCCGGCCCCGACCCGAAATTTACGGTAGCCAGCACGCCCGGGACGGAGCCGCCTTGCAGCAAGGCATCGGTCGGACCGTCCGAGGTGAACAGCAGCACATCGATTCCCCGCTGCTGCATCGCATCATGCAAATAAACCAAATAGTTACGGTCATTGCCGTAGCTGCCGTATTCGTTCTCGATCTGCATGGCAATGACCGGTCCGCCATTCGTGCATAGAAAAGGAACAAGCCTCGGCAGCAGCTCATCGAAATAAGCGTCTACTTTTTCTAAGTACGGCTTATAGCTGCAGCGCAGCTGCATATCCGAATCGGCAAGCAGCCAGGCCGGCAGGCCTCCGAATTCCCACTCCGCACAGATGTAAGGGCTGGGACGAACGATGACGAACAATCCAAGCCTGGCAGCGATCCCGATAAACATCTCCATATCGGCTAGGCCGTCAAAGCAAAATTGTCCCTGCTTCGGCTCATGCAAATTCCAAGGAATATACGTCTCCACCGTATTAAATCCGCAGGCCTTGAGCTTCAGCAGCCGATCCTCCCAGTATTCAGGCACTACTCGAAAATAGTGAATGGCGCCGGATACGATACGAATCGGCTCGCCGTTATACGTAAATTCGTTTCCGCTCATGCTGAACGTACCCATTACCACACCAGCTCCCAGAATGCTATTTTCTTCCGATTCCACGTATACGTGACGTACAGCTTACCGCCCGCTTCAATAATAGCCGGATAGGAAAACTCGCCCTCTCCTTCTTCCAGAACGAGCGCTTGCTGCCAGGATACGCCCTCATCCGCGGAGAGGCTGACGACAAGCGGCGTCCTCGGACCCCAGTTTGCCCCGACCGGATTATGGACGAGCGCGAGCATGCCGTCCGCTGTCTTCACCAGATCGATCCCGCTGTTGTTGTTAGGCAGCATGGTCGCATACGCCTCGCGCCAGGTTTTGCCCCCGTCCACCGAATCACTGCGGTAAATGAAGCCTTCCGTGCTGCGAAGCAGCATATGAACGTGATTCGGCTGCGATTCCCATAGCGTCGGCTGGATAATGCCCTTGCCCGGCTCCCGCGAAACCCCTGCCTGGATGATGTTGCTGCTCGTCCACGTCTCTCCCGCATCCGGGGATATGTCCACGAAAGCCTCCCACGCTGCCTGCTCCAGCGAAGCGGGCGCCGCCCAAGCGCCATTTTGCAAAATAATCGGTTTATTCCTTACAGGGCCCCTGCCTCCGCGGTCTCCTTGAACAAGCTCCCTTGGCTGTGACCATGTCCGGCCCTCGTCGGTCGAAACCGCCACTCGCGTATACCATTCCGAAAACGTATGACCCACCTTATAAAATAAATAAACGGTTCCGTCCCCCGATGTAAACAAGACCGGATTCCAATGCGGCAGGCCCGCTTCCTCCGCCGCTTTGACGGGAGGAGACCATGTGCCCTTATGGCGGCGGGAAATCCATATATCGACATCCGGATCTCCCTCGCAGGTTCCTCCGAACCATGCCGCCAGCAAATCTCCGCCGGATAAATGGGTAAGCGTAGAAGCATGGCAGCTTGTGAAACCATCATTTTGTTCGAAAATAAAGCTTTTTGTACCGGTAAGTGCAGCCATTCGCGACCTCCTCGCAAGCAATGATGACTAACGCCGTATTCATTTCGGCCGCATCCGCCCGCACTGAATTGCAACACCATGCTGCTGTTGCATTGCTTTGACCATAATCGGTTTTTGCGCGGTGCTCAACGGGAGAAATTCAACCTTTTCTCCTTTTTCCAGCTGCTTCCCCTATAACTAAGCGATCCAGGCGGATAAGCAACTTCTCTATTTTCCAACCGCCCTGCGCAGGGTGAAAAAGGTGAACTTCTCCCTGCATCCTCGCCGATTGTAAATGGCTGACGCCATCCTTGGCGGCGAAATATAAGCATCTTATAAAGCTAAAAAAAGAAGCCGTACGGTCTTTGCAGACCGCACGGCTTCTCTCCTACAGCATTCCTTTGCTATTCAACAAGCACGTCATTCAATCGTACAATCGTCATGTAAGCTTGCTGGCGCGTGTACGTCCCTTTGGGACTGAAATTGTTATTTCCCGTTCCATTCATAACCTCGTACGTAAAAACAAAATCAACGCTTGGCTTCGCCCAGCTTGCGATCGTCTTGCTGTCTGCAAATGCCGAGGCATCAGCGGCCACGTCATAGCCCAGCACTTCTGCCGTATTTGCCAGCATTACGGCTGCCTCTTGTCTTGTGATGCTTCCGTTAGGATCGAATATACCGTTCCCTTTGCCGTTTACGATGCCCATCAGGTTCGCGGCGATCACTTCCTTGATGCTTGTATCCGTAAACGGATTATCGCTGAGGCTGACTTCATTTTCTACCAAAATCTCATCGATCGTCTGACCGGTTTTTACCTCCAGCAATCGGATGATGATTTTTGCAAAATCAGCGCGCGTTATTTTTTGCTTGTAGCTGCCCTGCAGCTCAGTCGGAACGAGGTTTGCCGCGATTGCCGCTTCTACTTCCGTTTTCGCCCATGTATCGGGCTGGTCCCCTGCAGCTGTACCCTTGTCAATTTTGAAGAAATAACTGGTCTGATCGCCGGTTGCCTCATCCCAAATGAACAATTCATAATAAGGAACGCCATATTCGAAGGTAACGGTTGCCGTCGTATTGGCGGTTAACCCATTGACAAGCTCCTTCGTGCCGTTAACGGTCCAAGGAACGGGATCCGCTACGAGAATCCCGTTCTCCAGGCTGTAGCCCAGTACGATAACACTTGTATCCACCTTTGCCGTGAAGCTCAATACCGCTTTATCCGGTACTAATGTCGATGTTATCTGAAGATCCTCATAAATATCCCCGAGATCGTCAATCGTTAATGTTTCCGTTACTTCGCCAAGCTTCTTCGATATCGAATACGTATACTTGTCCTTTGAAATCTCTGCTGCCGCTGCCGGCATTACGAAAGATAACGCCATTAAACACACGGCCATCATCATAAAAATAGCTTTGTTTCTTCTTTTCATGGTTAACCTCCAAGTGAATTGTGATATATACCTGCTATCAATTCCACAATACACTTGGAAAATCCTTCATTTCCGACAAAATATCGTTAATTCTGTGCCGCGTTTCAAGGCGGTTATAAGAACTGATGGCGCTGTATAAGCTCCCTCTTCAGTTCCCATGCGGCTTCGCTTAAATTTACCCGGTAAGCCTCCGCGTTCAGCTTGCGCAGATATTGCGGCCAAAACAGCTCGAACTGCTCCTGATGATAGCTGCGGATCTGCTCCAAGCTCGGCATTCCGTACACCAGCTCGCCTTGGGAAAAGATCGTCTTTAACAGCGGAATGGCTTCAAAATGCTCAATGTATTTATGAATATAAGGATGAATGGGGTCAAACAGCTTTAGCTTCGCTCCGTCATGGATATGCTGTTCACCCTTCAGCGTAATATAATCCGCCTCTGCTTTTCCCGTCTCCGTATTCACGATGCGATACAGCTCCTTGAAGCCCGGCGTCGATACCTTCTCGGGATTAGCCGATATTTTGATCACGGGCTCATAGCTGCCGTTTTTCTCACGCGCGACCAGCTTGTACACGCCGCCAAGCGAAGGCTGGTCTGCCGCGGTAATCAGCTTCGTTCCAACGCCCCATACGTCAATCTTTGCTCCTTGCGACTTCAGATTCGCAATAATAACTTCGTCGAGGTCATTGGATGCCACGATCTGCACATAGGAATAACCTGCCTCGTCCAGCATTTTCCGCGACATCTGGGAGAGATACGCCAGATCGCCGCTATCGAGACGGATCGCGTTCATTCGCTTTCCCTGCTGCTCCAGCAGCCCGGCGATCTTAATCGCGTTCGGCACGCCGCTTTTGAGCGTGTTATACGTATCCACCAGCAGCGTCACTTGATCAGGCAGCGATTCCGCATAAAGGCGAAACGCCTCCTCCTCCGAATCATGCCCCTGCACCCAGGAATGGGCATGCGTCCCTTTGGCGGGAATGCCGAAGAGCATGCCGGCGCGCATATTGGATGTGGCATGGAAGCCGGCGATATAGGAGGCTCTCGCTCCCCAAATCGCGGCATCCGTCTCCTGCGCACGTCTTGTTCCGAACTCCAGCAGCACGTCATCCGGCGCAACCTGCTTGATACGCGCCGCCTTCGTCGCAATCAAAGTTTGATAGTTCATCATGTTAAGAATCGCGGTTTCCACCAGCTGCGCCTCAAATATGCGGGCCTCCACGCAGAGCAGCGGCTCGTTCGCAAACACAAGCGTTCCTTCCTCTACGGCATACAGATTGCCGGTGAACCGGAAATGCCGCAGCTCTTCCAGAAACTCTTCTTTGTAATTTTCTTCTTGGGCACGCAAATATGTAATTTCTTCGTCTCCGAACCGAAGCGATTGGATATAAGAAACGATTCTCTCTAGTCCAGCAAAGACAGCGAAGCCGTTGCCGAAGGGCAGCTTGCGGAAATACGCCTCAAAAACCGCTTTCTCATTCGAGCTGCCTTGCAGCCAGTGCGCGTACATCATATTGATTTGATATTTATCGGTATGAAGCGTCAAGTTCGAATAGTTCATCCCATTAACTCCCTTCCTTAGTACTCTTTCCATTCCCCGTCGCTTTCACTCTTCGCCTGCGTATACGACAGCTGCCGCTATTCTCTTATATAAACAAAAATAGCGCCGATGAGACGGATGACTCCTCTCAATAGCGCATGATGCTTTAACCTGCCTATTCAGCTTTCGGCCATCGCATTATTTAAACCAGCCCTTCTCCTTAAAACGAGTAATCGCTTCAATGCGGTTACTGACATCGAGCTTATCGAGAATGACGGATATATAGTTGCGGACTGTCCCGGTCGTAATAAAAAGCTCGCTCGCAATTTCCTTCGTATTCTTGCCGTCCGCGACGAGTACCAGCACTTCCTTCTCGCGCTCCGTTAACGGATTTTCCTGGCCGTAAGCCTCATCGACTAGCTCGGAAGCAAAGATGCGACGTCCGGCCATGACGCTGCGTATCGAATTCGCCAGCTCCTCGCTTGGGCTGTCCTTCAGCAGATAGCCGCTCACGCCCGCCTTGAGCGCGCGTTCAAAGTAGCCAGACCGCGCAAAGGTGGTCAAAATAATGACCTTGCAGTCCTGCCCTTTCAGCTCCTCGGCAGCATCGAGTCCGGTCTTCGCCGGCATCTCAATATCCATGATGCAAATGTCGGGCTTATGCTGATGAACAAGATTTATGGCGTCTTCTCCATTGCTCGCTCTTCCGACGACCTTCATGTCCTCTTCCAAATCAAGCAAGGAAGCAAGGGCGCCCAGCAGCATGCGCTGATCCTCGGCAATGACGATTCTAATCATAACCCTCAATCCCTTCTATCGCTAAGCATTAGATTTGTTTGATTACGTTCGGTATCCGTATATTCAGCGCTGCTCCGTCATTGTTCACGATTTCCAAGCTGCCGTTTACGAATTCAAGCCGCTCCTTCATCCCTTGAAGGCCATGTCCCCCGTAATTTCTTGCTTCCTCCGGGATGCCTACCCCGTTGTCCTTCACCTTGAGCAGCAGCTCTGTGCGCGAGGTTTGAATCGTTACGGTACAGGTTGAAGCGCCGCTGTGCTTCACCACATTCGTCACTGCTTCCTTCAAGCACATGCTGAGCACATTTTCAGTCAATAGATCCGTCGTACCGAGCTTTAAGTCTCCTTCGAGCTCGAATTCGATTTCAGCCGCCTTCAGAATCTGCTTCACCCGAAACATTTCGTCCTCGATTCGGGTGCCGCGCATCTGCGTTACCATTTCCCGTACTTCCTTGAGCGCCGTCCTCGCCGTTTGGCGGACATCGTTGATTTCAGCCTGCGCTTGCGCCGGGTTTTTAACCATCAGCTTTCCGGCGAGATCGCTTTTCAACCCGATTAAGGAAAGCTTTTGTCCGAGGGTATCATGCAGATCCCGCGCGATCCGCTGTCTCTCCTCCAGCTTAACCAGCTCTGAAATCCGCTTGTTCGCATCCTCAAGCTGCCCTTCAAGCTGTCCCTGCTTAATTTTGTTGTAGGTGTTGAAGGGAAGCAAAATAACGACGATCAGACTGATAAGTATGAACGGAAACTGCGTGAAAAACAGCGTGTTCTGCGTGGCAAAGCCATAATTGACGGTAATAAACGTACTGACGATATGAATCGCGTACAGCGTAAAAAAGCCGGCCCGGTTCTGAATGTTCCCGATGAAAAAAGCGAGAAAAATCGAAAAATAGACGTAGCTGAACAACAAGGTCATCGCGATCGATATGACAATTTGCACACTCGTCCAGAAGTAAACGAGCCACCCTTTCGATACAAAAGATAACCGGTAACATATAAAAAACAGGATAATCATGATAATGCCCGATACCGCCTCATAGGGCGTCGATGAGCGAAAGATAAAGTAAAAAGGAAGAATACAGAAGACGACCCAAACGTAAGGGCTGAGACCTGTGTTTTTATGAAAAATCTGATACCACTTGTTCATGGTCGTCCATCCTTCTATTAATCCGGTTTAAGGTTACGGTTCAATGAATAGTTCCATTTTATCATATACATCTATTCAAGTATTTATTTTCCTTATCGCTGTACATAAGAGAAGCCAGCCTGTGAGGGCATGGCTTCATTTGGTATATGCGAACAGCTATTTGAATTTCAAGCTCGGCTGCGATGCTTTCACCTTGTCTGAAGCATTTTGCATCTTACGAAGGCGATGCTTGATGCCTTTGAAGCTGACGAACTTTTTGTCGGTTTCGTCCCAAAGGCGGAATTGAAGCGACTCTAGGCTCTCGCCAATTGTAATCGTCGTTGCTTTATGAAGCGGCGGCGTCGCATTATGCGCCTTCTCCAAATTATAGTTAGGAACCTTAGGGCTCAAATGGTGAACATGGTGGAAGCCGATGTTGCCGGTAATCCATTGGAGTACTTTAGGCAGCTTGTAGTAAGAGCTTCCGTCAACCGCTGCTTTTACATAGCTCCATTCGTCTTCGGTTTCAAAGTAGGAATCTTCGAATTGATGCTGTACGTAGAACAACCAGATGCCAAGCAAGCCTGATACAAAAAATACGGGACCTTGCACGAGCAGAAACGCTTGCCAGCCGATTGCCCAAATGAGCAGAGCATAAACGCCGACGATCAAAGCATTCGTTAAATGGGTGTTCATACGTTCCTTGCGTTTAGCGCCTTTTACATTAAAGCGGTATTGAATAAGGAATACGCCGATTGGACCTAGCCCGAACATAACCAAAGGATGACGGTACATCCGATAGGCGATACGGCGCATTAACGGCGCTGCCGCATATTCTTCTACGGTAAGGATCCACAAATCGCCGACACCCCGTTTATCGAGGTTGCTGCTCGTCGCATGATGGATCGAATGCGAGTTTTTCCACTGTCTATAAGGAACAAGCGTGATGACGCCTGTAATGGTGCCTATAATATCATTTGCTTTTTTGCTTTTGAAGAATGAGCCATGACAACAGTCATGGAAGATGATGAATGTCCGAATAACGAAACCAGAAGTAAGCAGCACGAGTGGAGCGGTAAGCCAGTACGATATCGAGAGACTATAGTAAGCGGCATACCAGAGCAGAACGAGTGGCACTAAGGTGTTAATAAGCTGTCTGATGCTCGACTTTAAATCCGTTTTCTCAAATGGGGCAACTTCTTTTTTCAGGTGAGCATGTTTCGGCTCTGTCATCGCATTCTTCCTCCTCAATATGACGCTTGGAGAGTATCTCGAACGTCTATCGCAGTATTCTAACTTAATTGTAAAGAAAAGTGTCAGGTACTTGTAGTCATAAACGTCAATACGAGGGCATGACAAATGTCATATACGACATGAATCTGCCGCCTTTCATCCGCTAGTTTTTACCATTCGAAGGATTTTTCATTCACCAAAAAAGCTGCTGTTGGAAAAGTCCGGGACTTTTCCAACAGCAGCTTATTCGTTACCAATAAATTGTAAAAGGAGGCTTCCCGCTTACGTCTATAGGCACTTCTTTCGAAGAAATGCCTGCGGCGGCGCCGGTTAATATATCTTTTTCGAAGCCGATGCTGTCCAGCTTCATCGTACGCGTGGCTTTGAGAAGGAATTTCGGCTCGCCCTCCACCGGAAAGGTCAGGCTGCCGCCGGCTTTGCCGTTGTTTGCCGCTACGGCTTCTCTGGCTGCCGCTTCAACCTGTCCAGCCTCGCGCCTAATGACATCATAGAGAAGCTCGCCATTCTTTCGCGCAGTGAATTCATCCGCGAAGTAGCTTTCCTTGGCAACAAGCAGCCAATGCTCTTCCTTATCGAAGGTTTCATTCGTAATTAAATTACGCAGCTCTGGACTGTCGATCAAGTCCTCAAGCTTAAGCGCCGGTACCGGAGGAATGATTGAACCGGTTGGACCGCCTTCCGCTTCGCTTCCGCTCTCAGGCAATGGGGATTCTCCCTCGGTGTCTGGCACTGCAGGCTTAAGCAGCTCGCTGTATTCCAGAAGAAAAGCTTCGATTTCATTCTCCGCCTTGTCCTGCATTGCCTCCTCATATTCCTCCCGTATCGTCTGAACGGCAGTCAGCGATGCGGCATCGGCGATATTTTGGGCTTGGCGCTTCTCAATAAAGACGGTAAAAAAATAGAACAAATAAACGCTGACGATGATCACAAGCGCCAAGGTGCCTATCGCCAGCAGCGACATGCTTCCGCGCTCATTCTTCACGGCTGCAGCGATACCGCTCCGACAGGAATCTCCCTTCACTTTAAGCATCACCCTTCTTACTGCTCGTTCTTGTCGCTGTACGATACAATCCATTGCGCCGCTTCCGCTCTTGTAACCGATCCTTGCGGATTCAGCTTCGGCGTTTTGCCGAACACGGCCGTGTACGATACCTCTTCATTGGTTAAATATTGATCGACGGCCCGGATGAAGATTTGGCCGACCTTATCCCCGTCTCCGTAAGGTTTCAAGCTAAGCTCCGCGGATGCGAGCGGAATAATCGGATCGATTACGCTATCCGCGCTTTGATACCAAGCCCAGAGCAGACACAGCTCTTCGCGGGTAAGCTCCTTATCCAGCTTCATGGATTGATCCGGGAATCCGGTGATAACCCCGGCTTGGTGCAGCCCTTCTACCAGCTCAAAATCAGCATGCTCCTTCGGCACGTCGATGAAGCTTGGCGCCGAAGGTTTATAAGGCTTAATGCCTTTGTCGTCATAGCCGTACATCCAATGAATGAATTCCGATCTTGTAATCGCCTCGTTTGGCCGGAAATTACCGTCTGCATCCGGAGTTATGCTCCCGCTTTGCAACAGCTGTGTAATGTACGTTTCAGACGCATGCCCTGCGATATCATGAACCTGGATGGGCTCCGGCTGCGCAGATTCCTCCGGCGTCTCCGCGCTTTGCTCCTCTTCATCGGATGGAGCGTTATCTGCCGTCGGTACCGGCGAAGGCGCTTCGGCGTTAGCGGCGTTGGCATTGGCAGGCACTCCGCCCTCCTTAGGCTCCGCTCCTCCGAAGCAGCCTGCAAGCATAACGGCAGCGAGGCTCATGGATAAAAATAATAAAGCCATTCTATTATGCAACGATGATACACATCCTTTTCTACGGCTGTCGCTAATTCATATACCTCCACAAAGCTATAATAACGCCTGCGGCGGCAACTAATCCGATTCGCATGTTATAGGCTTTTCGCGTATCGGCATCTGCTTTGACATACATCGCCATCAAAAGCAGCAGGCCTGGAATGTATACGACAATCAATATAATGACTGCGGCTTGGAAGCTCACAACATCACGATCGCCGGCCAAGTAGCATAATACAAGAAAAACAACCGCAAAAATACCGGTATTCCACCATACGCCGCGAAGCAGCTGCTTATCCTCCAGCTCCCGGATCCGCTTCAGCATCCCATTCACTTCCCTAATCCGAATTTATCCTTAACCGGCTCTTCAATCGCTTTCTCCGTGAGCTTCTCGACGATTTTCTGCTTGTTCTCCATCTGTGTCAGCTTTTCTTGGTTCTCCAGCAGCCGGTCATACTGGTTTTGGGTAACCTGATGGCCGTCTTGGCCCCAGTGACGAACCGAATTGGGGTTCGCGCCGTTATTCCAGAGCCGGTCCAGCTGCACATTCGTCATTTTTTTGTTGCCGATGTTCGAGGAATCTACCGTGATGCCTCTGGCCTCAAGATCGGACAGCGCCGTGCCTACCTGTTCATTCGTCCGCCAGCGGTTTAAACGGAAGCCAAGCAGCGGCTGCAGGATAAATGCTTTAAAAAAACCAACCTGCGACGCAGTCCCCGCATCCGCGTTCTCGCGCTTAAGCAGCACATTGATCGTCATGGACTCAAAAGCGCTCGCAACAAACGAGGACAACCGTTTCCCCAGCTTGCTCAGAGCCTGCTTGCCGACGATATCTCCGATTTTATCAAAAATAAGCGCCCCCGTGACACTTTCCGCGAGCATGAGCGCACCTTCTTGAAGGCCTGGCATTTCTCCTTCAAAAGCAAGCTTGCTGAATACGCTCGTTCCCATGTTAAGCAAGACCGTAAAACCGAACGTTTTCGACACGATCGTCGATTTGAGCGTTGCGACCGGCGTACGCGCTAATGCGGTAAGGCCGCTTCTAAGCGCGCCGAATGCTCCCTTCGCAAAGGTTGCGATTCGCGAGCCGGCGGCCCGCAAAGCTCCCCGTACCCCCACATTCGTAATGAGCTGCCAACCTCCGCGGAAAGCCGCGGCAATTCCAGCTTGGCCGATGGAAATAACCGATACCGCGGCCAGTCCGCCGATTCCGATGCCTTTCAGGAAATTAAAGGAATCCCCTGCATATAAAGCATATACTGCTCCCGCGATTATACCCGCGGCAGCAGCTACAATCAATAAAGGAATGCCAATCGTTACGCCAAGCACTGCCGCGACCGCTACGACAACGACAATAACGATTGCAGCTCCAATGGCGCCGGCCAATGCTCCCGTCGCCGCTTGCTTAACATGATTAAAGAAACTCTCATACCAAGGCTTGTTTTCGGGGTCCTTCGTGCTCTGCGCATCGGTATCCGACGTCTCTGTATTCTCAGTTCCCGTGTCCTCTGTTCCTGTATCCTCTGTTCCTGTATCCTCTGTTCCTGTATTCTCTGTTCCTGTGTTCTCAGTACCTGTGTTCCCTGTTCCCGTTTGGCCCGTGCTGCCGGCTTCTCCCGTTTGCGGATCAGTGACGCCCGGCGTGCTGCCGCCTCCGCCCGATCCCGGAAGCAGCGGACCTTGAGGATCATTCGTTCCGCCCGGTGCCCCCCCGCTGCCTGGCTGCCCATCATCAGCATCAGCGCTGCCTGGCTGCTCGGGGGATTGAGGGTTTGCCCCGTCTATCCCGCCGCCTTCCGGAGGCCCATCCCCTTTACCGTCGACGGATCCGCCCTTCGAGCCGCCGCCCGAATCATAGCCCGGAAGCTGCCCGCTTCCGCCCGGCGTGTCAGGCAATCCCCCTTGGCCAGTGCCTGGATCGGTATCGCCTACTTCATAGGTCGGGGGATTGACGTTGGAGCCGTCCGGTACGGCTGTATCCACAATGATTGGAGCAGCCGGGACGCTTTTGTCGGGAATCGTGTAGGAATCAAGCTGTGAATCAATATCAGCATCTTCCGCAAAAGCAGAAGGAACCGCTGCACATATCCATATTAAGATGGTCAACGCAAGCAGGAAGCGCTGTTTCGAGCTTCTTCGCATCGTAATCACAACCTCTCAGCCAGCAGGCTATTCCAACTCTTCCTTACGCACCGTCACTTCTGACGAGACGGGAAGCGAAATGCCGGAGGATCGAAATAATCCTCCTGTCACGATGGGAGATTCCAGCGTAACCTTAACGGTGACATAGGTATCCGACCCGGAAATATACTCATGCTTAGATAGGCTGTTCACCTTATATTTACCCGCTGCGTTGCGAACCGCAGCCTCGTAATTCGCCCCTGACGTAAGTTCAACCATGGCAGCGCGCGCTCCCTCCATTGCGACTTGCTTTGCAACGACAACGGTCACGCCTGCATAGACGAATTGGGTAACGATTAATATCATTAACAAAAATAAAGGCAGCACCCCGACAAATTCAATCGCTTGGGAGCCCTGCTCATTTCCGGCCATCCGCCTCAAACGGCCGAGATGATCTTCTCGGCCTCTTTTGCGGGTACGGTTAAAGACTGATTTTATCGATAAAGTCCTTAAGCTTATCAACCAATTTTTTCGCAATTCCATCACCGTCGCTTCCAAACAGCTTAATCATCGCGAGAATGAGTACGACAGCAAGGGCAGCAACCCCGATATATTCGATAGCTTGCGCGCCGCGCTGATTTTTTGTATGATTCCATATTTGAACTGATTTGCCGTATAGTTTGATTCCGATATTCGTCAGCATGATCCGTTCACCTCCTCTCCTATTTACATGTTGAATGCATCCCAAGAAATGCCGAGCCCTTCCGGGTTATACATAAAGTTAAGAACAAGCAATCCGATTACGCACAGGATGACGGCCGGCAGGATCACAAAGGTCGTAATAAGCGTCACCTTAGGACCGGCCTTCGCAGCCCTTTCCTTAATTCGCCCGATACGCGATTCGCGCATGTCTTCGGCAAGCAGCTTGAACGTATTGGCTATCGGAACGCCCAGCTTGCTGCCTTGAATCAAGGACAGGATAAGGGTCTCCAAATCCTTGCATTGATTGCGGTGCATTAAGCGCAGATAGGCCTGCTCTCTCGGCACCCCAATATCCAGCTCCTGCTGGAAGCGGCTCATTTCCTCTTGCAGAGGCCCATCCATCGTCTTCACGATTTGCTTCATCGCGGGATCCAGCGGCACGCCAGCTTGCAGCGTCACGCTCATCGCATCCATGAAGTCAGGAAGCTCAATCGCGATTTGCTCTTGTCTGCGTGCGGCAGCCGAGCGAATCCACATCGGCGGAAACACAAGGCCTGCCGCGAACAGAGCTAGAATCGTACCGCCGCCGCCTATGCCGAGCCAAGACAAAATCGTTCCTCCGAACAGACCGGAGAACAGGCACAAAAAACGAAATCCGTAATAGGAATCAAGCTGCAAGCCTCCAGGATAGCCGGCTAACGCTATTTTCCGCTCCAGCTCCTCCTCGTTCGAGAACATCCGGAAGCGGCGCCCGAGCGGCGCAAGCTGCTTGGACCATGCGAAAACCCGCACCGAGAAGCGATTGGTCCATTTTTCTTTCTTTTTCCGCTCCAGCTTGATCAGGCCCAGCCGCTTAAGCAGCGCTATGCGATGAAGACGGTATCGCCAGAACAGCAGCATGGATAAGCACCAAACCGCGAATCCCGCATACAACAAAGCCTCAGTCCACTCATTCATATCGTCACGCCTTTATATTGGATACTTTGCGAATCATCAGGAAACCTACCGTCATCAGCAGCAGCACCACGGCCACCAGGACCATGCCGGGAACCGTGAAAATCGGCATAATAAATCCTTTAAACACCATATTGAACACAACGATCAGGAAAACGGGCATTAACGCCAGCGTAAGCGCAATATAACGCGATTCCGCTGTCTGGTTGCTAATCTCTTTGTTCATGCGCTCGCGCTCCTCAAGCGTTTTCGCCAAGTGGTCAAGCGCTTGACCCAGATTGCCTCCTGCCTGCCGCTGCACGATGATCGTCTGCGTCAGCAAGCGAATGTCCTTGCTGGTAAAACGCTCATGCACGCGCTCCAACACCAAATGCAGCGTCGTACCCATTTTGAGCTCCCTGGACATCGTTTGAAACAACAATCCCGCTGGCGGCTTCAGCTCTTTCGCTACGATATCAATTCCTTGCTGCACGCTCATGCCTGCGCGAATGCAGCTTGACATCATGCGGCATACCTCGGGAAGCTGCCGGTTAATCAGCTGGCTGAACTTGCTGCTTCGGGATTTGAGCCATTGCTTCGAGCCCCAATTGGTCACAAAGTAAGCCGCAAGCAGATTGTATGGCACACCGAGTCCCATCATCCGTTCTACGAGTATGGACAGCACCGCCCACAAAACGAACAAAATGAGCACCCAATCAAGCGGGCTCCGCATTACGTTGGAGGCAGTCAAACGATCCTCTAAGCTCCGTCCATACTCTGTTTGCTTAAAACGGAGAGTGAGCCGATGATACATTCCCCGCGAGGCTTTGGCCTCCTCCGTATGCAGCTCATCCAGCTTGCGTTTTAGGCCGTTCATCCGTTTGCGTACGCTGCCAAGCTCATAGATGCCAAGCGTGCCAAGCGCTACGGTGAGAAATAAAACGATGCATAACCATAGCTCGTTAGACATGGGTGATGTCCTCCTGGCCCGGGGCAAAAAAATCAATGCCAAGGTCATATCCGTAGGCCTTCAGCTTCTCGTAACATTTCGGGACGTAGCCTGTGGTTTCATACCGTCCGATGCTTTTTCCGTTCGCGCTCGTGCCTGTTCTCACATAGCGGAATATATCCACGAGCTTCAGCTCGCCCGCTTCATCCACCGCCTCGGCAACCGATACAACCTTTCGCGAGCCGTCAGACAAACGAAGCGTTTGAACGACGATCTGGATCGCGGCAGAAATGAACGGCCTGACAACCTCGGCCGTCATCGAGGTATTGCTCATCAGAATCATCGCCTCCAAACGCGACATCGCATCGCGGGGCGTATTGGCATGAATCGTCGTCAGCGAGCCTTCATGGCCGGTATTCATCGCCTGCAGCATATCCATCGCTTCTCCGCCGCGCACCTCGCCGACAATAATGCGGTCCGGCCGCATCCTAAGCGCGTTGCGCACGAGATGGCGGATCGTAATTTCGCCGCTTCCCTCCATATTCGCAGGCCTTGCCTCCAAGGAGACGCAGTTTTTGCGGCCCAGTCGAAGCTCTGCCATATCCTCGATCGTAATGACGCGTTCTCCGACGGGAATGGCTGCGGATACCACGTTCAGGAGGGTGGTTTTCCCGCTGCCTGTACCGCCGGAAATCAGAATGTTCATCTTTCCGGCCGCCGCCGCCTCAAGAAACTCGGACATTTTTTTTGACAGCGATTGGAATTCAAGCAGGTTGTGCATCAAGTACGGGTCCTTCTTGAACTTTCGAATGGTCAGCACAGGTCCGTACAAAGCAATCGGAGGAATCGCGGCGTTAATCCGGCTGCCGTCTTCCAGCCTCCCGTCGACAAGCGGCGAGCTTTCATCGATCCGTCTGCCGATCGGCGCGACGATCCGGTCAATAATATGGCGGATATGCTCTTGATTTTTGAACGATATGTTCGACAGCGTGATGGTGCCTTTTTTCTCTATGTACACTTCATTCGGACCATTTACCATAATCTCGGTAATATCTTCGTCCTGCAGCAGCGGCTCGAGCGGTCCATAGCCGACCGAATCATTGAGAATCATATCCAGCAGCTTGGTTTTGTCGAGCTGCGTAATAATGACCTTCTCCTGCTCCAGCATGTCGGTGATCAGCTTCTCGATCGTACGCCGCTTCTGAAAGTTGGGAAGCTTAATTAATTGATCCAGGTTCGTTTCTTTCAGGAGCCGTTCCTTGTAATGGTTAAATAAGTAGTCAATATAATCCTGGGCCGTCTTTTCTATTTTTGGCGAATCCTCAAGACGACTGCTTAGCTGATGGAAGATGGACACGGTTCACGCCCCCTTCTTGCTTGAGCAATGCTGCGGCCAGAGCCATGTAATCCTTCGCAGGGCCTTTAAGTCCCTTCACCTTCTTCTCGGTCAGAAGCGGCTTTCCAAGATTCATAGACGTTTGCACGTTGCGCTTTACGTCCTCTGACAGGACGCCGACCACAGGAATCGTCGTCATCTTCTCCAGATTCTCCAGCGTGACGTCATTTTTCTTGCTGTGCCTGTTCACCACAATGGAAAGCTTCTCCTCGTGGGTCAAATGGTATCGTTCCAAAATATCAAAAACGCCCTTCATCCGCACAATCGATGGCCGGTCCAAATGCAGCAGATACAGCACGCGGTCAGCCTGGCCCAGCGCGCAGATCGAAATTTCATTGAGCTCCTTCGGCAAATCCAGCACGATATAATCAAAATGCGCGCGGCAAGCAGCGAATAAAAGCTCGATGTCCTCGCCTTTGAAATTTTCAGCCTCCTGCGGGTGAGCCGGTGACAGCAGCAGATTAACATCTGAAGGGGCCAGCTTGTACAGGACATTATCCAGCTGGCTGTATGTCAATTCCTTTAGCACGGACTTTAAGTCGCCTAAATTTCGCTCGAACTGTATGTCGAGATATTGCTGCAAACCGCCGAATTGCATGTTCAGGTCGATGAGCAGGACACGGGCACCGGACTGAATCGCGAGCCCTTGCGCCAAATTAATGCCTGCCGTTGTCGTACCCGAGCCGCCTTTGGCGCTATACAGAGCAATGACCTGGCCGCCTTCCGAGCCTGTCGAGCCGGGGACTTTGCTCCGATTCCGGTTGTCCGACGTTTGACGCACGGTTTTATCCAGCAGCAGTTCGAGCTGCCCAAGCTCCTCCGGAACACGGAGCACGTCGGATACCCCGCAGCGGTACAGCTCGCGTATCTGCTCGAAGCGGCCCTCGCGCGACATGAATATAATAGAAGCGCTGCTGTTCACTTTTTTTAATTGTTGTACGATTTGCGGAACGCTCATCTCCTCGAGAGGTTCAGCAAGGAGCACGACCCGCGGCTCCAGCGGATGAAGATGCATGTAAGCCTCTCTTGGCTTATCAATCGTTTCTCCAATGCTCAGGTTAAGAAAGTTGACATGCTGGACGAGCTGCTGCATCAGGCGGCTGTCATCCGTAATGATCGATATTTTGGCAGTGTTCACAGGCTTATTCTCCTCCCTTCGGCGGCGTAACGGCAGCTGGCGCCGTCGGTTTTGCTGACGGCTTGGCGCTTGCGGCAGCCGCAGGCTTAGCCGTTGGCTTGGCAGTCGGCTTCGGACTTGCGGCGGGCTTCACTGTGCCGGCAGCTGCTGCCGGATCTGCTGCGATAGGCTCGTCGGTCTTTGGCGTCTCTTGGGAGGCTTTCGCATTGCCTGTTTTGAGCAGGCGCACCTCTTTGCCATAATTAAGCGCCCATATCAAGCTCTTCGTATCGGCAAGCTTCAAGAGGACGCCCACGGCTACCGTCTCGTCTCCGCTTTTATGGACGCTGCTTACCGTCACCCCTTTGAGGAGCACCTTCGTCGTTCTGCGGTCCGCCGCCGCTTCCTTGGCACCGCCCTCTTGCTCGTAGGAAACAAGAATATCCACTTCGTCGTATGCATCGATTTGATCATCGAATACGGACATGGGAGCGCGAAGCATAACCTGACGGTACTCGCCCGACACGAGACTGTTGTCTCTAAGCATAACTGAGGTGATAACCGCCCCTTTGGCGATCGGTACCATCGATACCTTCCCAACAAGCTCCGCTGGAGATTGGATTAGAGACTCCAGCATATACTTGCGGGGAATTTGCTCTTCCGTCAGCAGGTCCTCGGTTATGAGCTGGCCCGCGGGAATGTTGTTTCCCGCGACCTGGACCATCACCAGTTCTCCCATGCTTTCTTTCGTTTCCTGCATATACGTGGAGAATAAAATAACCGCGACCAATCCAAGCGCAATGGATACGAATAATAATAAAAATGCGCGTCTTTTTGACTCAAACATAAATTCCCAACACCCCTGGCCCTAGTAATAAGACGAATCTCTTCTCTCTTTTCATACTTATGTATTTCTGGTTGTTCGACGGCCTCCATCAGTAAGCCAAAGCCATGATAAGCATAGCGCTGAAAGCGATAAAGGGTGCCATCGGCAGCTCCTTCACTTTCCGTTTTTGAGGCAGCAGCTTCTGCAGCACAATTATCGGCCAAGCGATAAAGGCCGCAGCCAAAAAAGTAAACATAAACACCCAAATCCCGACCGACCAGCCTAAGCCTGCGCCGATCATCATAAAAAGCTTGATATCCCCGCCGCCGAACTGCCCTTTGCTGACCACCGCGACAAGCAAGGCGATCCCTCCCAGCCCGGCTGCCCCCGCGAGCGGCTCTAGCATGGAAATATCCCTCGCTATGAGATGAATAACAAGAAAGGCCGCTGTACCCGGCAAGGTCACCCCATCATAAATCTTGCGGCTTCTTAAATCAGTGACGACGCAAACCAATAATAGACAGACTAACAGTACGATTAACGCCATTTGCATAGAACAAACATCATCCTGACTCGAACAGCAAGCAATTAATATCCTATTATTTAAATGATATTAAACACTTACATAAATTGGAATTTTGAAAATGGACGCACCACTATCTTTGATCTATTAAGCACATTGAGACAATATGAAACACCATTCCTGAAATTTCTTTTAAAAAAAACAAAAAAATACCTCGGGAAGAAAACGCAAATTCTAGTGTAGCAGTGACGCAGTCGGCAAGAAATAGTCTGGATGCATCATCCTTCCCCCGCGAAAAATAGGTCCATTTTCCGACTCCAAACCACAAATAAGTGATGTTGGTAATATTTTCTTAGTACTACTTGATCAAATTTCTATTTCTCAAATTCTTATCCCGCTCCCTCTTCATGACTAAATAAAACACAAATGACCCACAAGAGGGTCACTTTTTTCCAAAGCGTCCTTCTTATGGGTCACAGATTCAAAGTTGACGACAGCGCATCATTAATAGGGTTAAATAGCCCAATTTCCTTTACGGAAGATCGGTACGACCTTGCCGTCCTTCGTAATCCCGTCGATATCCATCTCAGCCGAGCCGATCATGAAATCGTTATGTGTAATGCTAGCGTTGACGCCGCTTGCTTCCAGCTCTTCCGGGGACATCGTTTTGCCGCCCTCAATATTAAACGCATAGCCGCTGCCGATTGCAAGGTGATTCGAGGCATTCTCGTCGAACAGCGTGTTATAGAACAAAATATTAGACTGCGAGATCGGCGACTCATGCGGGACAAGCGCAACCTCTCCCAGATAATGCGAGCCCTCGTCAATATCGACCAGCTTCTGCAAAATCTCTTGGCCTTCTTCCGCCTCTACCTTCACGATACGCCCGTTCTCGAAAGTAAGCTTGAAGCGGTCGATAATGTTGCCGCCGTAGCTAAGCGGCTTCGTGCTTGAAACGTAGCCGTTCACGCCCGTTTTGAGCGGAACCGTAAACACTTCCTCCGTCGGCATATTCGCCATGAAAGGAATGTTGCTTACGTTTGTACTGCCCGCAGCGACCCAAATATGCTTCTCTGGCAGCTCAATCGTGAGGTCCGTGCCGGGAGCGGTGTAATGCAATTTTTGAAAATGGTTCTGGTTCAGCGTCTCGCCTTTGCTATGTAAGTTCGCATTATGCTCTTCCCATGCCTTCACCGGATCTTCCGCATGAAGCCTAACGGAATCAAATATCGCTTTCCAAAGCAGCTCGACGGCTTCCTCTTCGCCTGCCTCCGGGAACACCTTCGCTGCCCATTGCTTGCTCGCAGCCGCCACAACGGTCCAGCTTACCTTGTCGGCTTGGATCGCTCTGCGGAATTCCTTCAGCCCTTGGCCGGAAGCTTTCTGGAAGCTCGATATCCGGCTGGAATCGATGCCTTTCAGCAAATCCGGGCTCGAGGATACGATCGAGATAAACGCCGCGCCGCGTTCCACGAACGAATTGCGCTTGCCTGTCTCCCATTCGGGAAACCTTGTAAAAACTTCGTCTGCCGCCTTCTCGTATTTCAATCTGGATAACGAATCATCCGTCCAATCGACATGCACGTTACTCGCGCCTGCCTCGTAAGCTTTGCCCGCCACCAGCCTGACTAACACGGCTTGATCAACGGCCCCAGTAATGAATACCTCTTGTCCCTGTTGCACGTTCACGCCTATTTTTACGATTAATTGTGCATAAGTATCTAAATGATGTTCAAATCCGCTCATGATATCCTTATCTCCCTTCATGAATGCCTCTAAGCTCATATATGCTGTCGTCTAAATTGTATCGAATATACAAGCCCACAGTCAAATGACGAAGCGGGCATAAAACAAAGACCGCTCCCCTGTCCAGCCGGAGAGCGATCTTTGTTTCAGGTCCCGTAAATCACTTTATTACCGACCACACCATCTTCGCAATTTCGGCACGCGTAACGTTTGCCTTTGGCTCGAAACGGTTACCGCCTTTGCCCTCAATAAGTCCCAGCGCTTGCGCCGCTTCAATGGACTCGCGCGCCCATTGCGACGCTTGATTCAAATCGGCAAATGCTTTGCTTTGCAGCGCGCTTGCATTCTCGGCATTCACAACATCATGCAGCCTCATCAATATAGCCGCTGCCTCTTCGCGCGTAATCGTTTCATCAGGCCGGAAATGTCCCTGGTAGCCCGTAACCAGTCCAAGCTCGGAAGCCTTTTGTACATAAGCTGAATAATATTTGCCGGCTGCGACGTCGGAGAAGGAAGCCGCTTCGGCTTTCAAATCAAGGAAACCTAAAGCCTTCACCGCAATAACTGCGAAATCTGCGCGTGTAATCGCTTGGGCAGGAGCGAAATGATCCGCATCCACGCCCGTTATCGCATGCTTTGCCGCCAATTTGGCAACGAATGCCTCTGACCAGTGTCCAGCCACGTCCACAAACGATTTCTTATATTCAAAAATGGAATAGCTGGAGAAATGATTGGTAACAAAAGTTACCTGATTCCCCTTAAAGGTACCCGGCATGTATTCTGCCTTGCTGCCGTTCAAATAGTATACGCCAGCATAATCCGTATCCAATGCCGCCAGCTCTGCAGGCGAGATGGTTCGTGTCACTTTGATCGGCTGTTCAAAGAGATGTACAGATTCGATTTTTCCGGCGCTGTCGACTGCATTCAGTTCCAACGTGTACACCATTCCGGTCCCCGTAAGACTCTTATCCTGTCCCAATGCACCTGCAACCGCTAATTTTGTCTCTTCCGTCTCTTTTACATTCACAATCAATTGAACGGCGCTAGCTTCTGAAGCAGTTTCCGGAAGGGCCCCGGTCGGAATATCCAACGTTACCGCATTCGTGACGATACGGAGCGGATGACTGCTTTGCTGCAAAGCACGAATGCCTTCTCCGCTCAGCTCAAGCTGGTTCTCGCCGCCGGCAAGAGCCGCAGCCGTAAGCTTCACTTCAATAACCGAGCCTGCCGCTGCGGCGTTAATCGCTTTTTTGATCGACTCCGCATCCAGCTTGAAGGCTCCATCCTTGTCGGCTTCAAGCGTGATAATGCCGGTAGATCCACCCGGCTGCCCTGGATTCGGCGTCGGTGTTGGCGTAGCCGGTACGACCGCTCCGGTGCGGAAGCGCCAAATATCCGAGCGCCCGGCTCCGTTATGGCTATCCTCTGCTATCGCATACCATTCATAATCCGTTTCCCCGCTCAGCCCGCTCCACTGCGTCGAAGCCGCTGTCCCGCTTTCTGCTTGGACCGTCTCTCCGATTTGGTTGCTCGTGTAAACGCGGACGCCGAAATAATCCGTCGCAACCCGTTTGTTGGCTGCTCCCAAATCCAAATCCAGCGAAAACTCATCCTTGCCGGGAAATTCTTTCGGATCGTAATAATTATAATCATCCAGTGTCGGTGAATAGGTTTTGATGTGCATTTTATTATTTTTCATATCAAACTGCATCAGTCTGATATAGCCAAGGCCGCCGTCCTCCGCGCCTTGATAGTCGGCAAGCATCTGGTACACGGTGCGATCCGTGACACCGTCCCCGTCATCGTCTATCGCGTCCTGCTTCAGCTCCGCATCATGATAATGGCCGGACAAGGTAGCAAACACGTTTTTGTTCGGCAATACTACCCGCTCATACACTTTATCCGCAATGGGCGCGCGGTTGCCGGACACAAGCAAATATTCGTGAAAAGCCAGAATGGCTTTGCGGTTCGGGTATTGCTTTACTATTTTATCCATCCAGTCAATCTCGGCGTCGCCAAGGCCCCAGCCCATATACACGATAATGAAATCATTGCCGCCGGCCGATACGAGATCATAATGCCCCATATTGTTATTGTAGGACCCTCCAAAGGTCGGTTGATCCTTGAACCGATCCTCGCCGAACCATTTCCAGTAATCCAAGTAAGAGCCCTTCTGATGATCGACGTCATGATTGCCGGCTAACACACCGTAAGGAATTTTGGCATCATCCAGCACCTTCATGTTTTTGTCTGCTTCAAGCCATTGATATTCCTTATCCGATTCATCTACGATATCGCCTGTATGGATGACGTATTTGATTTTGTACTCATCCAGGTTATCGCGAATCCAGGCCACGTTATCACGGTAATATTGGAAATAGGTCTCGGAATAATACTGCGTATCCGACATCCAAACGAAGGAAAAGTCATAAGGATCGTTGGATTCCGCTACCTGGTCCTGCACCATGACTTGAATATCGTTTCCATTTCTATATTGGCCGGCTGACACTTCTGCGCCCAGCTCGAAGTCCTCATTGCCCGCCACGATCGTGTCCAGCATTTCCCACTTATTCGCAGCAGGATTCCATGCGTACAGGCTGACCATACGTCCCTCAAGCGATTTGCCTTTCCAGCTTACCTGGACCAGATCCGTATCCTTTACCGACGGATCGAGTGTAATCGCAAAACGCTGGTAAGGAAATTGCTCCGTGGAATCGTCGATTGCGTATTGACCATCAATCTGGCTTATTGCTTTGTAATCATCCTCGGCAAAAGCTTTCTCGCCAGCCGGCGCCATTTCCTTCGGCGGCTCTACATCTGCGGCATTGCGATAGGCTTTGAAGCCTGTTTTTGCATTCGCGTCGTATTTGAAGCCTTGAAAGAACATGACCTTCATGCTGTCGCCCAGCGGGTCCTTCACATTTACGGACAGCTTAACCGAGCTGCCGAGGCCTTGCGTGTCCTGGATAGGAGCAGCAAGCTCAGGCGCAAGCGGGTTCTCATCAGGAACCGTAAAATGGACCACTGCTTCCGATCGATTTCCTACCTTGTCCGCTGCTTCAACCTTAAAGGTATGCGCGCCCGGCGTCAGCTTGCCTGATGAAGTCGCGTAAGGCAGCGTAATTTCTTCACCATCCAGTTGAGCGGTAACTTCCTTCACGCCGGCAATCGCGTCGTTAATCTCTGCCTGAATGGCGAAGCTGCCGCGGTAATCCTTTCCTTCTTCCAATGAAGGCTGAATGACTGGCGCTGTGTTATCTACCATCACCTTACGGCTGATCATTTCCGCAGCACTGTGGCTTACCGCAACCGTGTGCTCGCCATCCGCTGTTTCCTTCGTATTCCACACGTAAGCCTTCGAGCTTAGCTTGGCACTCGGAATCGCAAATTTAAAGTCCAGAAATTCATGCTTGCCCGTGCTGTCGCCCATCTTAATCGATGCTGTCTTGGATGCGAAAGCAGGATCATAAATTTCCGTGCCGTCGGCAAGCACGAGGCGCACGTTTCTCACCTCGAAATCATCCTTGTTCTCCTCCGGGCGTTCGTCGAATGGCCCTGATTTCGAGCCGGCATAGATGGACAATACATTCTCGCCCAGCTTTAACCGGTCCGCAGAAACCGGAATGGATAGCGTTGACCAGGACGGAATCGGATCAAGGAACGTGTGCATGATCTCCTTGTCCTGTACGACCGCATTTTTGAAATAATAATCCGCTCCCTGAACCTCGAACGCAAAGTATGCATCCCGTTCAACCGCGTTGTACGTGCCGGCCGTTACCTCTGTTCCGTCAATGGACAGCGCAAGCTCGTCGGCCGCAGCCGTTTCGCCTGTTCCCCGCAATATTTTGGTGCCCGCGATGACATCTCCGTCCGCTGCATTAAGGCGCAGCGCGGAACGGTCCCCGCCGCCAAGAATAGCGACTTGCTTCGGCTGCGTCGACACCGTATGGGTTCCATCGGAAACCTCAAAATAATACTCGATAGATTTCCGCCCGATCAGCTCAGGCGAAAACAGCTTTTGGTGATACAGGCTGTCATCATAGCTTTTTGTCAAATAGCGTTTCGTATATTCGGTTTGAATGTCGGATTTGTAATACAGAAGAACCGTTTTTACCAACTGATCATCCATTGCGTCGCCAACGATTTCGAGCGTCTTGGATTGATCGATTTGAGAGTCCGCCGTTAAATCCGCAATATTCGGAGGCGTGATATCTTCTGCAATATGCACAGGCTCAGCAGGAACTTGTCCTGCAATAAGGCTGCCAGGCGTAGCTGCGGTACGGCCCGGGCTGTATTTGATCATCGTCGCGGTGCCGTCAGCCGGATATTTGTAGAAAATCCCCTTGTCTGCTTTGGTCTCTTCGTCATTATCATAATAAGCGGCCGTGATTTCGATGCCGCTGTTCGTTGAGATGACCATGGCGCGTTTCCCGCCATTTGCCATGCCGTCGCTGTAAAGCTTGAATAGATTTACGCCTTCCACCAGCTGCGTACCGCCGTAATTCGCATTAAAGCTAGCAGCTGTTGCCTCGGTATTATAGCTGTTAATGACCCAGAATACGACCGTCCCGCCCGCTGGAATTACTGCGTCCTCTTTAGAGGACGGCCAAATAACGTCTGCAGCCGGACCGGAGTCCGTATAACGGTAACGAATTTTGTAGTCCTTCAAATTGATCGGCATATCCGTATTATTGTATACCTC
Source organism: Pristimantibacillus sp. PTI5 (assembly GCF_048572955.1). Taxonomy (GTDB): domain Bacteria; phylum Bacillota; class Bacilli; order Paenibacillales; family Paenibacillaceae; genus Pristimantibacillus. The sequence goes on along the minus strand of NZ_CP183886.1, from coordinate 4,232,505 downwards.
TGCAAATTCATAGCCATCCCCGCCGCCTATATTCGTCGAATCGGGAACCAGCTCTGTTAACAGAAGCACAGGCGCTTTCTGTGCATCGAACTTATCAATATGGACGGTAATCGGATATTCCGCTGTTTTTACTTGATGAACGACGTCGCTGGCCTCTATATAATAGAGCATCGCTGCCTCAGCAGCAGCCGCTTCGGGAATAAAAGCCTTAAAGCTGCCGTTAGAATAAACGAGCGGAGCAGCCGTGAATGAAAGTTGCGATACCGTTTTGTAGTAGAGAGTCGCCTGAAGCGTCGACGGCTTCTCGTCCGTTATCGCTGCGGTGACTTCCATGCCGCCGCTGGTTTTCACAGCGTTTACGTCAGTTACAGCCGGCGCATCGTCGGTTGCTTCCGGCAATGTTACCGTTTCGGCCGGAAGCTGCTCCGGCGAGTTGGCGCCTGGCGTTGCAGCAAGCGTACCCGGCTTATCCAGCATCCGCATATTTAGGCTGCCATCGATGGGATAAGCATAAAAAATACCTTTATCAGCGACCGTCTGCGCATCCGTCTGATAGGATGCAATCGCGATATCAAGGCCTGCGCCGTCTTTTAGCACCAAATCCCTGGCTGAACCGTTAGCCATGCCGTCGTATGCCTTTGTACGGAACAAATGCTCATCCAACGCCAGCGTGGTGCCGAACCTCGTATTGAAATCATTTGCCGTAAGGCTGCCGTTTAGAGTGTTTTGCACCCAGATGACAATCGACTGACGCGAAGGAATAAGCGCAGCCTCCGTCGTTTCAAGAGCCCAAGCCACATCGCCGCCTGGTCCTTTGTCCGGATAACGGTAAGCAAGGCTGTAATCCTTGAAGTTAATCGTTTTGTCCGTATTATTGTATACTTCTATGAATTCATAAGCATCGCTGCTTTGGCCTTGCACATTCGTGCTGTCAGGCAAAAGCTCGGTGATCAGAAGCGGCGGCACCTTGCTGAAATCAAATTCATCTATTCGTACAGCTACCTCGTAAATAAGCGTTCGTACTGTCTCTATGCCGTCCGTTGCTTCAATATAATAGCTCAATGCGGCTTCGGTAAGCTTTTCCTTCGGAATAGCCGCTTGGAAGCTTCCGCTCTCACCTGTCATCGGCAGGTTTGTAAAAGCAGCGTCTGACCCGTTCTTGTAATACACGCTTGCCGTTACCGTATTGCCTTTCGGCTGGACAATACTCGCGGCAATCGTCAGGTTTTCTTCAAACGATGCATTCGTTATGGGCGTATGCGTGATGACTGGCGGCAAGTTAGGCTCTCCAGGAACCTGTACGGGATCGACAGCCCCGGGCGTTGCCGCTTTGGTGCCCGCACCTGCCATCATGACCATGTTTACCGTTCCATCCGTAGGATATGAATAAAAGATGCCCTTATTTTCTATCGTCTGATCATCTCTTTGGTAGGAAGCAACCGAAATCACATTGTCTGCCTTATCCTTGATTATCAGGTCCCGCGGCGCGCTGTTATGCAAGCCGCCTTCCGTTTTCACTTCAAACAAGGCTGTATCCTCCACTAAGGAGGAGCCGTAATTCGCATTAAATTGACTTACCGTAACAGCCGGGTTCAGCTCATGAATCGTTTTCCCTTTCACCCAAAATACAACAGGCTTATGTGCAGGTATAATAACCTCTTTATCCGTCGACAGCGACCACGGAATATTTTCTTCGACATTTGACGAATTAACATAGTGGTAGATTAAGCTGTAGTTTTTGAAATCAACCGGCTGGTCCGTATTGTTATAAACCTCTATAAACTCGTAAGCATCCGCGCCGCTAACATTTTTGGAGTCTGGCACGATCTCCGTAATCATAAGAGCCGGCGCGGTGTTCGGCGTTGAACTTACTGCCTCATCTGCAAAGCCTGGCTGCGCAACGGCTCCGAATAACATTGTCATTAAGGTTACAGCCGATATCCACTTACGTATGGGTCTAGTCTTGGCTTTCACTTGGTTAACACGCTCCTAAATATAGTTTCAATCCTTTAACGGGCACAGAAAATCCAGCAGAGCCACTTGCTGCTCCGCCTATTCGCTGCTGTCCACATTTACGGTTGAATGGATCTGCCGTGAGTTTGTTGCACCCGAAATTTGCTCCTTATCATCTCTCCCCGTTATTTCGATTGTTACTGTACTCCGATCTTATAACGGCTCATTTTTTTTGTGTATCATCGTTTTTTTGGATTGTTGCCTTTTCTTACGAATAGGCATTAACAATGGAAAAACCAGTCTATACGGGCACTTTTCCTGCTTCCTTCGCATCGGCCTTTACAAAAAAACAAAAGAACGGGCATACCTTTACCTGCTTGCGTGCAGTAACATAAAGAGTGGACCAAGCTCATCCAACATTGCCCAGACCCCTTGCTGAAAGGAGCATACCCCCTTGGCTTTCCGACGTTATTTCCTATCACGTTCGCTGTTTATTAGCAGCTTGCTTTGCTTTTTATGTATCATCGTTTTGTTTTCGCTGTTTAACGGCGTTAGTTTTGTTTTTTTCAAATCGAAGCTGAAAGAAGAGATTATCGCATCCCATCGGATGCAGCTGCAGCATACCGCAAAGAGCTATGCCAACCACTTTTCCAGGCTGGAAACGCTGCTCTACAATAAGTATGCGAATAAAGAGGTTCAGAGCTTTAACCGGAAAACCCAGATGCTTGGTGATCCAAAGATCGATGACTCCCAAGCCATAAAAGTAGCAGCGCTGCTCCGTCCCGATGCAGAGGATCCGCTGTTTTATTTGGAGAGCCTGATCATCCACTTTGGAAGCAATGATTATGCCGTCGATCAAGATGGCAGCAGCAGCGCGCAGGATATGTTCGGAAGAGCGTACGTGAGCCGTGATTACTCCTATGCTTTTTGGCAAAATCAGCTTCAAAGCGGAAGCTCGCTCACACTTTTGCCCGCTATGTCCTATAATCGCTCTATTGAGTATTCGCGCAGCAGCATGCTGCTGCCGCTCGTATTCAAGCAGCCCGGAAGCCAATACCAAATCATTGCGCTGCTTGATATGGATAAAGCGCAGCAGGCATTCTTTGGCGATACGTCAAACCGAACGTTTACGATAACGGATCATAACGGCCAAATCCTGTACAGCTCCGGAGGAGCTGCTGCCGCTGAAATCCCCGCATTCGGCAATAAAAGCAACCAAGCGGTAGATGGCCGCTATTGGTTAGAGACAACCGACGCTAACGGATTGCATTATTATACCGGCGTCCCGGCTGCAGAGATTACATCGCAGCTGAGTCAGTGGAACCCCGCCGCAGCGACTATGCTGGCCCTGACTATGCTGATTGGCATTGCCGCTTCCATTCTGTTCAGCAAGCAGTTGGAGCGTCCCGTGAAACAGCTTATCGCGGCTGTCACGAATCGGCGTGTTGGGAAGGGGCGAAGCCAAATGGAGGAGTATGCTTTTCTCGATCGGAGCATTCAGGAGCTCCTGAAGGAACGCGAGGAAATGCAGGCCAAAATAACCAAGCAGCGCTCGATTTTAACAAACTTTGGTTATATGAGCCAAATGAAAAACATCAACGGGGATATGGTGGAGCGGGAGGACTTTTTTTCCATGCATGAGAGCTATACCGTGGTGCTTTACGAGCTTCGTTTTCGAAGCGCCGTACTCAGCGAGCTTAATAGGAGGCCTGAGAATGCCGCGATTGCTTTTCGTGAGCATATTCGGCTCATTGCGCTTGAGCATTGTCCCGGCTCACATACCTTCCAAATGGAGAAACATCAAATTTTATCGGTGATTAAAGATAGTGAGAAATCAGAAATAGAGGCCATGCTGCGGAAGCTGAAGGGAACGCTGGATCTTAAAAAGCATTATTGCTTGGTAACGATCGCTGTCAGCGCGCGATTTAAGCATCCGTCCCAGCTCGTGCATGCATACGAGCAGGTGCTGACGCTTGCCAGGCAAGCCCAGCTTCGGGATGAAACCCAGCTTATTCGGGAAACGCGCGAAATACCTGAGGCCCCGCGATTAACCGCTTCGCAGGAGCTGGAGTTAGCCGCCGCCATCCAAGGCGGACAAGCAGCCGCAGGCAGCCGGCTCCTGAATACCATGCTTGACGAAATGTATGACCGCGGATCGGCTGCCTTGCATTACGAGGATTTCGCTGAGCTTTTGTTTGCGAAAGTGGCATCGCTCTTGGAAGCCGAGCGGATTAATGCGAGCCAATCATGGTCGATCAAGCCGGTCCAATACCGGCTTGCTGCCTGCCGTACGCTGGCGGAGTATAAGGAGGCGTTCTGCCGACTCGTTGAAGCGGCCGCCTTATTGGTGAACGAGAATCGAACCGACGCTGTCGATCCGATCACCGCCAGAGTGATGGAAATCATTGAAACCCGGTTCAATGAGGAGCTCTCGCTTGACTACTTGGCCGATACGCTAAACATGTCCAGCGCCTACTTGTCCGCCTACATCAAAGATAAAACGGGCACGAACTTCAGCGAGCATCTAAACAGCTTGCGCGTAGCGAAAGCAAAGGAGCTGCTGGCGGGTACATCATTAAATATTAATGATGTAAGCCGGCAGGTTGGGTATCACAATATTACTTCGTTTAATCGAATGTTCAAGAAAGGCACGGGACTTGCGCCGAGTGAATACAGAAAGCAGTTTGTATTGGAGCGGCGAATCAGCTAGCTAAGGAAACGGTTAAATGAAATATTAATAATATAAATCATGTATGGCTTTCACTTCTTCCCTAACCCGCTCCCGCAGCGCGGTGGGGTCAACGACTTTGATGCGTGAGCCGCAGCTCAGAACGATTTCGAGGGCTGACTCTGCCGATTGGAATTCGACCCGCGCGGACAGCCAGCCCGGCCGCTTCACGGAAGGCTCGCTCATTATTATTTTGACATAACGCTCTCTGGTTAGTCTGGCAAGCAGGCTCTCCTGAAGCTCAATCAGAGCCGGCAGCTTCGGCAGGCTTTGCCTGAACTCGCCTATAGACTGCTCCCAATACGCAGCCAAATCAAAATCAGCCGGGCGCTCGAACCGTTCCTCCAGCATGACGGCATCCTGCAGCCTTGAGATGCGGTATGTCCGCTTCCCGCCGTCTGCCTCGCCGATCAAATACCATACGCTTCGTTTGGCAACGAGACCTAAAGGCTGGACGATTCGTTCGGCTATGCCATCCTCGCGCGGATATTGGAAACGCAGCAGCTTCTCTTCCCACACCGCCTCCTGCACCGTCGCCAAGAACGGCTGTGACTCCTGGACTTGATGCCAGCCCGCTCCGTCGATATGAATTTTTTGCCTCGCAAGTGCCGCGCCCCTGCTTACAGCAACGGGCGCAGCCGCGAGCAGCTTCTGGATGGCGGCATGGTAGTGCTTCGCGATTCCCAGATCATCCAGCAAAGCAGATTGATCCGCCAAAAGGACCGAAACCAGCTCATCCGCCTGCATGCCGGTCAAATTTGTTCGGTAGCCCTCCGCCAAAACCCAGCCTCCGTGCAGCCCTCTCTCCGCATAGACGGGTACGCCCGCCTCGCTTAGCGATTCCATGTCGCGGATGATCGTCCGCTCGGATACCTCCAGCTTCTCTGCCAATGCTTTCGAAGTCATTTTTCCATTATTCTGCATCAGTAATACGATCGCGATCAACCGGCTAGCCCGCATTCCCCTTGCCTCCTCCATCCGTTCATCCGTTTCAAAGTTAATTTCATTCTAGCATGAATATATGACAGGAGCTGTCGTATATCGTTTTGTCGTTTTGGGAGCATTCTTTAAGCAAGGGGCTGCTTATGCAGGAGCGTGCCGTAAAGGCGCATCTCATTACGGCTTATTATGGGGCACCGCTCATGGTGGAGAGACAGAGCGGGTTGATTATTGAAGTCACCGACGGAATCGATTACCGGTACCGCGGAAGCTTATTTTACAGCTTGGCCAAAATCTCGCCCATCCATCTTGCGCTAGCGATGGCAGCGGATTAAAACCGCATGGCGTATCCGCAGTCGCCGTTACGCCGGGCTTTCTCCGCTCCGAGGAAATGCTCGGGTACTTCGGCGTAACGGGAGCCACATGGCAGGATGCCGTGTACAGCGGCAAACCGCATGCCGAGCATTTCGCCCAATCGGAAACGCCTTATTACATTGGCCGCGGCATTGCTGCGCTGGCAGCAAAAAAAGACCTCATGGAGAGGTCCGGGCAGGTGTTCCCGAGCTGGCAGCTGTCCGATGAATTCGGCATCATGGATGTCGATGGCAGACAGCCGCACTGGGGAAATTATGCGAAGCAGCATGGCTTCCTGTAACGTAAACGCTAACCGTTATCCGTTAACGACCTCGCCGCCGTTAATATGCATGATTTGGCCGGACATGTAGCTGGAATCGTCGCAGCCTAGGTAAACATAAGCCGCAGCCAACTCATGCGGCTGCCCGGGTCTTTTCATCGGCGTGTCGGATCCAAATGTCGCTACGGCCTGGTCATCGAACGTCGCGGGAATGAGCGGCGTCCAGATCGGTCCGGGAGCAACGCCGTTTACGCGGATACCTTGCTCCGCTACATTTACAGCCAGCGCTCTTGTAAAGGATACGATAGCGCCCTTCGTCGCCGAGTAATCGATCAGCAATGGATTTCCGCGATAGGCCGTGATCGAAGTAGTATTAATAATGGAACCGGATTCCTTTAGATGCGGCAGCGCTACAATCGTCAGATAGAACATGCTGAATACATTCGTTCGGAACGTAGACACCAGCTGCTCGGACGTAATATCCTCCAGCTTCTGCTGCACATGCTGCTCCGCAGCGTTGTTCACCAAAATATCAAGCTTGCCGAATTCGTTTACCGTCTGCTCGACCACGCTCTTGCAGAACGACTCGTCTCCGATATCGCCGGAGATCAACAAGCATTTTGCGCCTGCTTTCTCAACGATCTCCTTCGTCTTCTTCGCATCCTCATGCTCATCCAAATACACGATCGCAACGTCGGCGCCTTCCTTCGCGTAGGCAATGGAAACCGCTCTGCCAATGCCGCTGTCGCCTCCCGTGATAATCGCCGTTTTGCCCTTCAGCTTTCCTGCCGCTTTATACGAGTCAGATTCGTAGACCGGAAGCGGGTTCATTTCAGATTCTATACCCGGTTGTTGGTTCTGGTGCTGCGGCGGGTTTACTTGTTTTTTCGATGACGAGTTTGGCATACTGGTTCAGCTCCTTATATTTTTTCCGTAAAAGATCTCGTCCATTTCGGTCTTCAATCTTCTCGTAATTTCCTCTTGCTCCTTCACGGACAGCGTATCCTTCGTATAGCCGAACAAATAATTGTTCAGGTCAAATTGCTTCAGCTTGCATTTGGTATGGAACACATTCTCCTGATAAATATTGACGTCGATCATGTCATACAAAAGGCTTTCTTCCTTCGGTATGTAATTCTGAATCGAGTTAATATCATGATCAATAAACAGCTTATGCCCGTTTATGTCGCGAGTGAAACCCCTTACCCGGTAATCGAGCGTCATGATATCGGTATCAAAGGAATGTATCAAATAATTCAGCGCTTTAAGCGGCGAAATTTCACCGCAGGTAGACACGTCAATGTCAGCGCGGAACGTGCTGATCCCTTCGTTCGGGTGGTATTCCGGATACGTATGGACCGTTATATGACTTTTATCCAAATGCATGACGACTGAATCAGGCAGTGGACCTGGCGACTCCTCAAACGAATCATTCGGTCCGCCAGCGACTGGCCCCTCCGATACGAGCAAGGTAACGCTGGCGCCTTGGGGCTCATAATCCTGCTTGGCGATATTGAGCACATGCGCTCCGATAATATCGGATACCGTATTTAAAATTTTGGTCAGCCTATCTGAATTGTATTGCTCGTCGATATAAGCTAGATAAGCTTTGCGCTCTTCCTTCGTTCTGGTATAACAGACATCATACATATTAAAACTGAGTGACTTCGTTAAGTTATTGAAGCCATGCAGTTGAATTCGTTGTTCCGGCGTTAATTTCAAGCGCGCACTCCTCCTTTTCAATAACTACTATTTCCTTTTACCCAAAGACCGATGCGGCCAAACCCTATGCATTATAAAAAAAGCATTTCACGCTCGGTTTTCGCCGAATGCAAAATGCTTTTTCTGCTTGGTTTAATTGAGTTTTTTCAATTCCTTTATACGGAGAATAGGGTCACCCACATAAATTTGCGTCTGAGGCATAACGCCGTCCCGCTGCTTAATTGCAAGAATATTTAATGCATTAACGAGCTCGTTATGCTCCTTTTCCTTCAGTTGAAACTGTACGCCGTATTCAAAGATATCATGCTCCACTTCATTAAACCAAACGATAATGCCATACAGGACATACAGTTGATTAGCAATCTGGGTTTTGAACATCAGCAGAATATCGCTGTTAACCGGCAGCTTAACGCCTACCATAAACCTTAATCCGCCAGGCCCGATATTTTTTATGAGCACCTCCGTGCTTCCGAGTCTAACGCTTCTTCCCTTAAACATGGTGATCGTCATTTCTGCCAACAAACAATGCTTCAGCTCAATCCGGAAATACTTCCTGCGGTTAACGACCGGCTGCTTGCTATGACTTAACGAGACAGGCTTCATCAGTGATTTATTTTTTAATAGCTGCGCGATGCTTTCCGCCTCTACCGGACGGCTGAAATAATAGCCTTGGATTTCGTCGCACCGCTGCTCCCGCAGATAGTTGAACTGCGCCTCGTTCTCGACGCCCTCAGCGACTACCTGCATGTTCAGCTCCCCTGCCAAACGAATGATGCATTGGATGATGCTCTTATTGAACGGCTCCGTCAACATCTCATCCACAAACGACTTATCGATTTTGATCGTATGCAGCGCTAAACGCTTCAATAAATAAAGAGAGGAATAACCAGTGCCGAAATCATCGAGCGATACTTTGATGTTTCTTTTCTTCAGCTCGAGCAGAAGCTCGGTCACGATCTTCTCATTGCTAATAAAAGAGCTCTCCGTTATTTCGATTTCAAGTCTATCGGGGGACAGACCCGTTTCCGCCACGATTTGATCTATCGTCTGCAAAATATTTTGCTTCAGCAGCTGCTGTACCGAGAAATTAACCGATATGGTAATCGGAGGCAGGCCCTTGTTCTGCCAACGCTTGCTTTGCATGCAGGCCTCGCGCAGCACCCATTCCCCAATGGGAACGATGAGCCCCGTCTCCTCTGCGATCGGAATAAATTCAGTCGGCGGCACCAGCCCCCAATCCGGATGATTCCAGCGCAGCAGCGCTTCTACGCCGACGATTTCCATCGTTTGCGCATGCACGCGGGGCATATAATGCAGGAACAGCTCTTTCTTATCCAGCGCTTTGCGCAGGTCATTGCTGAGCGAAAACAGCTTAAACGACTGCACGTTTAAAGATGAAGAGTAAGACTGCGACTGATCTCTCCCTCTGGATTTGGCAAAATAAAGAGCGGCGTCGGCATTTTTCATCAACGACTCCACCGTGCATCCATCCTCAGGCGATTGACTGATTCCAATGCTTGCCGTGACATTCAGCTCAAATTCTTCGACAACTAATTGTTCCTTAATCAAATGTATAATTTGATCCGCCATATCGGTTACATCGCTTAGTCTCTGTACGTTGGCAATAATAAAGGCAAATTCGTCTCCGCCAATCCGGTAGGTGACTTGTCCCTCCCGTTGCTTGCTTTTCAGCCTATGAGCGATTTTCTTGAGCAATGCATCGCCAACCGGATGCCCCAGCGTGTCGTTAATGTACTTGAAGCGATCCAAATCAATCAACAAGATCGCTAGCTTTTGTTTAAAATACTCGCTCACCTTGAGCTGCTTGCCGAGCTGCTCCTCGAACATCCTGCGATTCGGCAGCTCCGTTAAATAGTCATGGTAAGCCAAAAAGTGATTGAGTTCCTCCGCCTTGTTCCGATCCGTAATATCCATAACAATGCCCACAATCGCCTTTTCTCCCATATGAGAAACACGGTTATAATGCACCTCGCAATGAATGACGGTACCATCCCTTTTAATTGCCCGATGAGAAAAATTCGGAAGATACTCTCCTTCCTTAAGCTGCATAACCTGAGATACGACGGCTTCCCGGTCATCCGGATGGACGACCTTCTCCACCTCTAAGCCAACCAGCGTGTCATAGCTTAGCATCTTATTCAACTGATCGTTCGCATAGACGAATCTTATCTTCTGCGCGACAAAGATGCCTACGATAGACTGATCCAAAATACTGCGGTATTTGAGTTCCGATTCTATTAAAGATCGTTCAACCATCTTTTTTTGCGTAATGTCCTTGGCTATGCCATAAATGCCGATCAATTCTTGATTAACGATAATCGGAATGTTCGTTACGTTAACCTCAATGATTTGTCCGCTTTTGGTTATGCCCGTCGTATCGTAATTTTGAGGCGTAAGCGTATTCACAGTGTCTTCAAAATGCAAAATCGTCCGCTCCAAGCACTTTTCTTCCACAAAATGATGGAAACTCCCGTGCATAATCTCATCCCGCGCATAACCAAACATTTGCTCAAGCGATGCGTTGCATGACATAAACTGACCATTTAAGTCCAATGAGAAGACCGCGTCCGGATTATTTTCGAATATGGATTTATAATGCTGCTCTTCGACAGTCAAACGATGTTCTAGGTTTTTGGTTTCCGTAACATCCTGAATCGTGCCTATGGTTAGAGATACTTCATTGGTCTCATCCAGAACAATCGTCAGATTTTCCAAAACATATCTCACTTCGCCGCTTTGGCGGACAATGCGGTACTCGCTGGTGCTCTCTTTCTTTTGTTCGACCGAGGAAAAAAAATGCCGTTTAACCCGCTCGCGGTCCTCCGGATGGATAAGATCAAAAAAGTGTTCCTGGTTCATTACAAAATCCAAGTCCATCCCGTATATGCAAAACATTTGGTTCGACCATGATACTTGATTGCTGCCGTGGTCGAATTCCCAATAGCCTAAATTTGCTATTTTCTGTACGATGTCAAAGCTGTTATCATTGCCGCGATAACGTTTAATATTTTGCTCCATCTATAATATCCCTTCCTATGTATAACGTATGCGGTAACCTGTTGTGTTGCGGAGGAGGATATTAATAATCACTCATCCTTTTGGCAACCCAGCCACCTTTGGACGTTTCCTTTAGGTCTGTTGGCTTTGCGTCATTATCTTTCGATAACTTTGCTATTTACTAGGACTTTTTTCTTATATAAGTATTCCATATAATACGGAGATATTCCATAGCTAATTTTTTGCTATTAAAGCTTCTTGTCAAAGAAACCTCCCGGTTAGGGAGGTCTATTAGGTCGATTATTTTTAAAGGCGCGGGTCGATTTCTTTCTCTTTCGCAACCTCGAACAAGAGATTAGCTGCGGCAGACGTATAACCTTCATGACTCGGTGCAATATCCGCGAACGGAACCGCGAGCATGCTCTGCCCCAGCCTGTATTCATTTAAGGATGTGCGGAGCTTCATCGTAATGCTCTTCTGCTTGATCAGCTTATTGTACTTATGCGGAAAGCGATAATCATAGCCGTATATAATCGACATGTAGTCCTTGTTACGTACCTTCATATAAGGAACCGTATAAGGCTCGGGCATCTCGGGCTTAATGACGACACCTTCCATATGTTTTTCTACCGTTAGCGTTTGGAAATACTTCTCCGCCTGCTTGCCGCTTTCGGGATCGGACAGCGTGAGCGTGATGAAAGAATCATCCGAGAGGAAACGGTACATATCCGATGTCTTCCCATCCGGGAGCGTTTCCCTTCCGTCCGCATAGACGATTTTGAGCAATGAAAAAGGTTTGTATTCCAACTCCCCGGGTTCGGCGTAAAGCTCCAGCTGCTTCTTGTAGGTTTCATATGCCTTTAAATGCTCATCCAGCGGCATATGCTTCTCCAACAGCTCATGGACATGCTTGTAGTTTTGATAGACGGTCTGGCCGTATTTTTCATTCATGGCCGCCTTGCTGAGATGGAACTGGTCCTTCTCGAAACCGCTGGACTTATATTCCTGCGCAAGCTTCGTGAATGCTTCTTCGAACCCGTTCGCCGTTAGAAAGCCCAGCTCGGTTTCGAGCGCCTTCTCAATCGGCTTGAACTGGCGGTCGATTAGTCCTTCGCCAAGCGCCTGCCAAGGCAGCAGTTCTCCGTCAAGGAGCAGCATCGTGATGTCGTTTTCCTTCATATAATTTCCGAATCTTTGCAGCAGACCCGCGTAAATGTCCGACAGGTCGACCTTACTGACTTTGTACCCGTTGCGGCTTACCGCAAAACACCGGTCTGCGTCGGCATGCAAATAAATATTGCATCTGGAACCCATGTATTTCGGCTGAAGTACTACCTCCTTCACGCCGCGCTCCGCAAAATAGTCCAGCCCTTTTTGCAGCGACTCGAGCTCCCTGGCCGCTTCGTCCTTATCCGCCGGCGACATCGTACCGGATATAAAGTTGATCTTATGGTTTGAGCTGTAAAGCAGCCTGCGGGCCGAGTCATCATCCAGCTCCTGCACCGATACCTTGCGCTCATCCTTAAAGAGCGTGAGCAGCTCGTCATCCATCGCCTTATGCGCCGATTTTTGCGATTTGAAAAACGGCTTCGCCGCAAGCATGACCGCGGTCAGCAGGTTGCCGTGCACTGCGCCGGAATCCAAATGGATTTTATTTTTAATCCGAAAAGCGTTTTTGGCTGCAATATGGCCAAATACATGATAAGGCTGGTTCGCTGCCGCGTCTTGTTTCAGGAATAGGAGCTGCTCCTCTAGCGGAGCCGAGCGATCGATCCGGAAATTCCGCTGATGCCTGACCGAGTTCACGTCCAGCTTGCCGATGTACTTGTTCTCGCAGGGCGCATGGGTGACATAGAAGGACGGCCCTCTTTTGCCCACCGATCGGTAAAAGGGCTTGGAAAGCGAGACGAGATGATTGAATCGCCGAAGCAGCTCCTCATCCGCTTTAAGCACCTCCGTTGAATCGAAGTACGCGTGCAGCAGCTCCTCCTCGACTCCTTTAATCTCACCGCGCAGATACTTGTATACGAAGTTTTCGTGGTTGCCTAACACGAACAAAAATTGATCCTTGTTCTCATAAAGGAAATCAATGATTTCCCGCGTGCGGTTCCCCTTGTCAATCCAATCGCCGACCAGCAAAATTTTCGCACCGCTTACCTTTCCCGTTTCAAGCAGCTGATTGCCTTCTATTTGAAAGCCGCAGCTAATGAGCAGAGCCTTCAGCTCATCCACGCATTCATGGACGTCGCCTACGATAATCGTCTTCTGGTCAAGCGGCAAAATAGCGCTCAAATAATCGTCAGCATCCTCGATGATAACCTTGTACTCCGCATTTGCTTGCTTTTCAATAGGCGAATAAAAATCCTTGGCGCGCACTTTATGGATCTTGCCGTACTTTTCCCCGGAGAGCGCGCCCAGCACTTCCTTGCGCAATCGGTTAATATGGCTCGTAATCAGCTTCTTCGAGCGCTCCGACGCATAATAATCATCCCGCTTCCGGTAGTCGAACAAAATAACCTCAAGGTTATAGTTGTTATCCTTTGCGATCTCCCGCACCTTCGCCCGGAAATTGTCCGCCAAGCCCGTCGTATCGACCACGACAAACTCGGCATTGACCGGATAGGTCGTCACGAGGCGCAGCTTCTCGAACAAAAGCCGGAAAGCCTGCTCGCTCGCCTCAAGCATTACTTGATCGTATTTATCGTAAGCAGCGCCCAGCAGCTCCTGCCGGATGCTGTCAGAGGAAATGTACTGCACATTGGCATTCACGCCTTTAAGCTCATCGCGAAACCGCAGCTGCGGCATCAGAACCTCGTTCGCAAATGTCGTCTTCCCGCATTCCGTCGAGCCAATCAGCATAAAAATCGTATGGACTCTCGTTCTTATCTCCATTTCGGCTATTCCCTCCATTTCCTCAATATCGCGCCCTGCGTCGTTTGAACGCCGTTTACGCCGTCACCGACCGCAACAAAGTCGCATACTACGTTTTGCGCTTTAACCTCTTCAAGCAGCCATTCCTGAAATGCCGTTCTTCCGAGCTCCCATTTATGATCATCATGCCGGAAATCGGTTAGCTCGTAATAAGCATTAAATTCCGCATTGGGAGTAGTTAGCACAAAATAGTCGAAGTCGATATGCTCGCAAATTTGCCGGATAAGCGATCCCGCTTCCTCGAGGCTCATGTGCTCAATCACCTCGGTCAATACAACATCCACCTGTTCCCCGTTGTACGCCTCCAGAAAGCGGTCGATGGAAGGGAAGGTCGCGATGTTGTCCAGCTCCTTCGCTTTCGCCTTCCGCTGCACGATCTCGAGCAATGGCTCCTCAATATCGATCGCATAGTAGCTGGCATCGATCTTGGAAGCGAACGGAATCGCATAAAAACCCTCGCCGCAGCCGACGTCCACGATCGATTTATCGAACGGGAGCACACTTCCGATATAGCTTCTCCGCTGCTGCGCCGTTCCCCCGAAGGCAAGCTGGATGGCGTAACGGTCCGTCCGCTCCAGCTCTTCCTTATACTTCTTGAATCGCTCTCTCGAAGCCAGGAAGTTGCGGGAAAACAAGCTGCGAATATAGAAAGGCGCATCGATAATTTGAATGCTCTTCACGTATTTGATCAAAATATCATCGGAAATATCAATATATTCGTCGCTGAACATGGATAGGAACAAGCACAGCACGCTGACGACATGCATAAGCTCATACAGCGATTTCCGCGTTTTTATCGTGAGCGAATAGCTTTTGTGCACTTGATGCACCGCTTCAAACGTATAATCCGTCAGATGCTTCCCGAAAAAATCAATATACCGAAGCAGCTGGATATGAATCATATTAATGTAAAAGGTATGCTCATATTCCTCCGTGTCACTGGTATGCTGCGCCTTGAGCGGCGACGCAAAAAATTCATTGATCGCTCCCAGTACGAAGAGCGGCGTGTTGTACCTTGACACATTGAGATATTCGAATTGATCCTCTCTATGCTGCTTGTAAGAAACCTCATTGTCAGCGTCCTTAAAATAAACATTGAACGTTGCTTCATCCGAATACCAGCCGTAAGCCATCCCTTTGCGGACGGCGCGCAGCAGCATGCCGGTTTGCGGATTTTTTCTAATGACGAACGAAAAGCTCGGATTCGTCGATTTCAATTGCACGATAGCCATTCTGACCTTCCCCTTGCCTCTAAATTAACAACCTGAATCTTTAACGCCATACTTCGTTTAACGCGCTGCGGAACAGCTCGTCGAGCTGTTCGTCCCGCGTTCCCTCGCCTTGTCTTAGCGCAGAGGCCGTCTGTTCGAAATGAGCCATCCGCTCCTCCAAATAGTCGTTAATGGCGTAAAGCCTTGGCTCATAATCGAGCTCCTCCCCTGCCTTCTTGCGTCGCAAAAGCAGTTCAACCGTGGCCCTAAGCACACTTCCTCTCGGGATGAGCGCATCCATTAAATGGTCAAATTCGATCGGCGGCATCGTATTGTAAGTCTCAATCCATCCGCAGGCCAGGATCGGCCTCAGCACGTAAAAGTATTTTTTAATTTTCACATGCTCGCCCTGCAAGTAATCCCTGTAATTTCCCTTTGCCATATTGAGGTAATGGTACATGCATGACTTAGGCGAGAAAGTGAGCGGGGAGATTCCGCGGATTTGCGCGGCCACCGTGTATTTGGTGTAATACGGAATCGGCGATTGCAGCCATTCCAGCAGCGGGGGATTGGATTTGCGGAACAATAGAAGCGCTTTTCTCAGGTCCCAGCCGTTAATATCCAGCAGATTGCTGATCGGACGCTCGATGACGTCTCTTTTATCAAAAATGGATAAATACCATTCGACCGGCCTGACGTAGATAAACCGGACATCGTAATCGCTGTCCTTGGAAGGAAAGCCCCATGCCCTGCTGCCTGATTCGCATGCATAAACAATCCGGACCTGCTCCTCCTGCTCGATCTTATGCAGCTCCATTAAAATATCCGTATGTATTTTGTTCATTTTACCAGCTCCTTTCTTTCACAAAAAAAGACCATGGACTATTCGTCCATGGTCTTGAAATAAGGAAAATCAGCGCATCCGCTCACATGATCGCAGCGCATGGCTCCCCTTACGTCAAACAACGGGTCCGATGGGTACAGCTATTTTCTTTTTGGAGACGTAAATGGTTTAATTGGCTATTTTCAAAAAATACCTTTTCTTCTAGATATTGATTTACCATTCTCCCCGGACCCCCTTTGTTCCTTTATTTTAAGTTCCTTTAACTGCAGCCAGCGGCTTGCATTTGGCAACAACCTGCGCAAGTCCTGCTCCAACGACGCTTTCGATGATTTGATCTACATCCTTGTAGGCCATAGGCGATTCATCAACCAGAGACTCCATCGAGCGCTGGTTCACGACGATTTCATCATCCGTTCCTACGCGCATCGCCGCCGCAGCCTCTTCTACCGAAACCAGCTGCTTCGTCGCATTCCGCGAACGGATTCTTCCCGCTCCGTGACAGATCGAATAATGATTCGCTTTCCCTTCCGGGCTGCCGACCATAATATACGACGCGGTTCCCATCGAGCCGGGAATAAGCGCCGGATGGCCCGTGCTAAGGTAAGGCTCCGGGTTATCCGGATGCCCTGCCGGAAGCGCCCTTGTCGCCCCTTTGCGGTGAACGAAATAGGAATGCCCATCCTGCTTCTCCTCCCATGCATAGTTATGCATAAGATCATACAGCGTACGCAGCTCGAATTTCGGGCCGAATAGGTCCTTTCCGGCTTCTCGGACGGCATAAGCAATCAAGTGGCGGTTCACGACCGCGTAATTTAGCGCGGAGTACATCAAATTCACGTAGTTCTGGCCGAGCGGATGCGAGAGCGGCGCATACAGCAGCTTCGGATCAGCCGTTCCGAGGCCCTCTTGCCGCATCATTTTTGCAATATCGGTGCCGCAATATTGGCTGACCGCCCCGCCCCAAGCCCGGGAGCCGGAATGAATCATAATCACGACCTGGCCGTCGTATAAGCCCCAAGCCTCAGCCATTTCCCGGTTTTCTTCAGCAATCTCGATCGCTTGTATTTCCACGAAATGATTGCCGCCGCCCAGCGTGCCAAGCTGGCGATGCGCGCGATGCCAAACCATCTCCGGAAACTTATCCAGCACCTCGTCGTCAAAATAAAACTGGCTGCTCTCCACATGCGTGAGCGAGGTCGCTTTGCGCGGCGTATAAGCATCCGGAATATATTTTTTCGGCAGGCCGTGCAGCCCCTTCTTCACAACATGCTCCAGACGAATGTCGGAGAAATGGCCTCTCGCATGCTCTTCGGCAGGCAGGTACTTCTCGATCGCCCGAACGAACTTCCGCCGCAGCTTAACCTCCTTCAGGTCATCTTTATGGAGGCTCGTAAGCTGAACGCGCATCCCGCAGCCAATATCGCTGCCAACGATCGATGGGGATACGAAGCCGTCAGCGGCATTCCACACCGCGGTAGTGCCAATGCAGGTCCCTAAGCCCACATGCACATCCGGCGTATAGCTCATATAGACCTGCTTCGGAATTTGCAAATTGTTGTTCGCCATTTCAAACACTTTATAGTCCAAGGACGCGAATAGCTCCGGTCCTGCATACACATGTACCTGCCCTGCTGGCAGCTGTACTTTTTGGTAAAAATTTTCTTTCATAAACGGTAATCTCCTCATGATCAAATGAACACAAAAAAGCCATGGACCTCAAGATGTCCATGGCTTTGCTTGCGCCTTTATTCCCTAACCCTTGCAGCGCATACGGCTTGCTAACGATTAGAAAACAGTCATAGGCCCCGCAGAGGCCGATGAAATGGACTTGCTATATAAAGCTGCGTATAATTCTAAGTTTTGTTCATGCATTGTCATCGGCCTCCCTTCATTTGATTTACATCATAATAATCCCAATAACCAACATCTGTCAACCACTTTATAAAAATCCCAAATTCAGCAGCCGCCTGCGCCGTGCCGTGCGGCCCATCCTATTTGCAATGAAAAGTATGCTATGATTTAAGGAAACCCCTACGATAAAAGGAGAAATGATCATGGTAGCTCTCACGAATGAGCCGATTGCAAAAGCGGAAATGCTGATTAGAAAACCGGTCGAAGAGGTTTTTCAGGCTTTTATCGATCCCGCGATCACATCGAAATTCTGGTTTACCAAAGGCAGCGGAGTACTGGAACCCGGAAAAACGGTCCACTGGGAATGGGAAATGTACGGCGCTGCCGCGGACATCGCTGTCAAAGAGATCGAAGAAAACAAGCGCATACTCATTGACTTCGGCTACACGGTCGAGTGGATCTTCACTTCCCGGGCAGACAATGAAACCTTCGTCACGATCACAAGTTCGGGGTTTGCCGGAGATGCGGATCAAAAGGCCGAGCAGGCCGTTGATGCGATGGGCGGCTTCACGATGGTGCTCTGCGGATTAAAAGCGCTTCTTGAGCATGGCATCCTCTTGAATCTCGTATACGATAAGGCACCGGACGCCCACGTTAAACGTTAAGAATATAAAACAGGTGCAGCCAGAGACTATTTACAAGTCCCTGGCTGCACCTGTTTTCACGATTGTTTATTATAAATGAGCCAATAAGTTCGCTCTTACTTCAGCCAGCTTCAAATCCCGAACCAGCTTCCCATCTTCAAACACAACCTCCAGCAGATCCTCCGCTTTGCGCGCCTCATACTCCGCAACGCTTAGATTATCGGTATAACCAAGTTTTCCGTCCTGCTCGGTAACAAGAACCAGGCCCGTTTGCGACTTTTTCACGCCGTTGTCGGTTATGGGATCCTTAAAGATTTTGCGCTCCTCGCCTTCCACGATGGTAAACGTCGATTTCAAAGCAAAGCCAAACGTATCGCGCGTGTTGTACTGGTAGGTAAACGAACCGATTCCGAATACCATATTCGTCGAAGCAAAGCCTTTGGCAGCCAGCCTTTCGCAAATTTCGCTGCAGCGCGAAATCGTAATCGCATCGCCATAAATCGCTCCAATGTGGCTGTCGAGCTGCTTGTAGCCCTTTTCGGTGACCGTGCCTCCAAAAATATCCCAGAGGATTTCGATCACGCCCATGCGCTCGAATTCGCTCTCCCCGTCCGGGTCTCCGCATATGATTTTGACCGGATCTCCGCTGTCCGGACGAATGACCACCTTGCCGTCCCTGCTCATAATATCTTCTTTTAAGCCGCGGATAACCACATCCAGCACGCTCCATAGATCCCACGTATCCGAGACGATCGAGACGAAGCCGCTAGGATATACCTCTTTGATCAAATAACGATACGATGCCATCTCGTCACGGCCGTGCGCGCACATCACGCTGTGCTCCGTTGCCGGGATCGACGTACCGACCAATTCCGTCTCGATATTGGCGTTATAATAATTTTCCAAATAGAAAATGGCTGGTATCGTGTCGGTTCCCGTAAACGAAAGCAGATGCCCCGCGCTGCTGCCGAGCGCCGACTCGAGCGCGCCCATGCCCCGCATCGAGAAATCATGGCCTTGAAACGGAACTCCCGCACTGTCTCCATTTGTTTTAAGCGCGTAGGCCTCCAGTATTTTGCGGTATTCGAATGCAAGCGTCGCACTCGTAGCCGGCATCCACAGCTGGCACGACATCAACGTCTCCAAATAGTTCGTCAGCCAGAAAAACTCCGGTTTCGTATTCTCGATGGTCAGCATCGGTACTCTTACGGGCACTAATGCGCCTTCCTTTATCGCTTTGATCCTGATCGGCAGGTAACCAAGCGTATGCAGCTCCTCGATATGCGAAGCATCGGGCTCCGCCTCGCCAAGCGCATGCCGGATAAGCCTTTTGTATTCGGCGGCAACCTCATCTTTCGGTCTGGCAAAGAAATGCTCGTTAAAATAAGCAATCAAATATTGTTTAATAAACGATTGGAAGCCGAATGCCACAATCTCGTTTATGCCTTCCAATCGGCTGGTACGCGCAGTCCAAGTCGAGTATACGAGCTCGGTTCCTTTCGGATATTGGTTTTTGTGGCTCACCTTGTAAAAATCACATAGCAGCGTTGCGGGATAAACGAAGGTTTGAGTCATTTTAAAGGCCTCCCATTTCATATACGTGAATTTTTTCATGCCCGGCTTGACTGAGGATGGTGTCGGTCGTATAGACTTTATCGATAAGATCGGATTCTAATATTTTCCCTTTATAAATCGAATTCTCGCAATGCCCGACCAGCAAATAGATTTGCGAAGCGCCGATCTCCTTCAGCTTCTCCGCGCTAAGCATAAACGTTCCGCCATAAGAGCAAAGATCATCCACGATGATTGCTTTGAAGCCCGTACGCTCTACATTTCCAACTACCTCAAGGCTCTTGATTTGCCCCGTCTGGAAGTCTCTCGCCTTAAAGCCTACCAATTGCTTATAGCCCTGCACCTTGCTGTACCGCTTCTGCGCCCCGGCATCCGGAAAGAACAGATAATCCTGCTCCGCCTGGAAACCTACCTCTGCTGCAACCCGCTCAAGCAGCTGGATCGTCGGATATTTCCCGATGCTGCGGTCGATCAGCGCAAGCGACACATCCGAATGCGGCTCAATAATCGTGACGGATTCGAAGTTTAGGCTGTTAAGGAAAGCAGCCGTATATTTTAACGTAAATGCGGATGTCCCTTCCACTCGGTCCATTCGGCTGTAAGGCAAATAATAGACGGTTAACGTACATTTGACTCTCCGGTCATCGAGATAGCTCTTAACGAACATGAGCTTCACAAGATCTCCGTCATTCTCGTACTTCCATGCGATAGTGTTGAAATCCGCCATATGCGTAAGAATCTCATCTCCGTTAATGAGCGTCTCCCCGTTGGGAAACTGCTTCAAGCCAAGCTCCACTCCATTAAACTTCAGCATGCCGTCACTCTCCTCGTAAGCCTTCAGCTGTAGATAGACAACTGGGGCTCTTCCTTCGTAAAACGGTACAATTGCGCTGCCCGCTGCGAGTACTGCTTGGATTGCTTAGGCAATCCGTGCTCATCTGTTGCTTCCTCGATAATCGTGCTGCGGCTTTTCGTTGACGTAAGCTTGCGGATAAAGTTCGGCTCCTCGAAATCCGGAACAACCGTCTGAATCACCTGATACAGCTCGCTTAGCGTAAAGTCCTCCGGCAAAAATTCCTTAGCGATGGTCGTGGTAAGCATCTTCTTGCGAATGCCTTGCAGCGCATCGCTCAATATTTGCTTATGGTCGAAGGCAAGGTCCATCTGCAAAGCTTCCTCGACCGTGAACAACCGCACATCCGAGGCATCAACCGCCGCTGCCCTATGCGCTAACGCCCGTTCATTAACGAGCGCCAGAAAAGCATGCGAGATAATCCAGCCTCGCGGGTCACGTCCAGGTGCGCTGTACACATTAAAATATTCAATGTGAACGTTATCGACCGCGGTCTCTTCCTGCAGCTCGCGTGCCGCGCATTCGTATACGGTCTCGTTCTCCTTGGTAAAGCCTCCCGGCAGCGCCCATTTCCCTTCGTAGGGCCATATGTTCCGCTGAACCAGCATCACGCGCAGCTCGCGGGTGGGCAATGCCTTCTTCGTTGACAGCTTTTCCGTCGAAACGATTGTAAAGATGACGATATCTGCCGGCGCACCATCCGGCGTGCGGTAACGGCTTGCGGAATAATTGGATTCATTTTCGACCATGATTGCCGCTCTCCTGATCAAGGTTATTGTTTCGATTTGATATTATCATAATGACATTATTGAAAAGCATTGTCAATGCCTTTTTCCAAAAATAGGCCGCTCATCATTTGGATTCTATTTTATCCGCAGGATATACAAGGCCGATCTGCTTTCTTGCCTCATCCATAATCTCCAGCGTGATCAACGAATTCTCATATGTATTGACGGAGGATTCGGTTTGGCCGGCTTTAATCAGCTCCATAAATTCCTTAGCCTCATAGTACATGGACTTAGGGTTTGTCGGCTTGGAAATATCCTCGGATGTTCCGTTGCGATATTGGATTTCTACCTTTCCTGCCTCGCTGATTTTATCAATCACAATGCTTCCGCTCTCCCCTTGAATCTCGGATGGCAGCGAGGAATGGGTGATCTTCGAGTACATGACGACGGCATCCATGCTGGCATATTGCAGCACGATGCTGCCCTCTCCGTCCACGCCCGATTCCAGCATCACGCCGGTA
Source organism: Pristimantibacillus sp. PTI5 (assembly GCF_048572955.1). Classification (GTDB taxonomy): domain Bacteria; phylum Bacillota; class Bacilli; order Paenibacillales; family Paenibacillaceae; genus Pristimantibacillus. The sequence goes on along the minus strand of NZ_CP183886.1, from coordinate 4,210,356 downwards.
GCTTTAACAACATCCGGCTTGCCGAATAAGGCTACAAGCGGGTACAAGCAATAAATGCCAAGATCCATCAGCGCCCCATTCGAGAACACCGGGTTAAAAGCATTAAGGACGTTACCCGCCTTGTAAGCATCGTATCTGGAGGAATATTGGCAGTAGCTTGCAAAATAGCGCCGCACCTCTCCCAGCTTATCCAGATTCTGCTGCACGGCCTTGAAACCGGGAAGAAACGTCGACTTCAGCGCCTCCATCAGCAGTACGCTATTTTCTTTGGCCGCCGCAATCATCTGGCGCATTTCATGCGCGTTCGAAGCGATCGGCTTCTCGCAGAGCACATGAACGCCGTGCTTCATGCAAGTAATCGCGTGCCCCGCATGGAAGGAGTTAGGGCTTGCGATATAAACGGCGTCAATTTGGCCGCTGGCCGCCATTTCTGCCACGTCCGTAAACGATGCTGCGATCTGATGCTTCGCCGCGAAAGCAGCTGCCGTTTCCTCCGAACGGGAATACACAGCCGTTAGAGCGAAATCCTCGACTTCACGCGCTGCGTCGATAAAAGCTTCCGTAATCCAGTTCGTTCCGATAACGCCAAATTTAATCATTGTTTTCTCTCCTTGAACAATTTTATTGGATAAAGATTTAATCTCATAAATGGTTAGGATATAAAATCCGCTTCTGCTTATTATAGCCATCCCAGGGACAGCCTGTCCAAAGGCTGGCGCCTCTATTTTTGACTTGCCGGTTCTTTTGTATTAGTATTTGCAATACAAATAATACTTTGTTGCAAGGGGTGATCCGATGATTTTGAAGCTTGATTTCAACTCTGACATACCGATCTACGTACAACTCCGCAACCAAATTGTCATCGGAATTGGCGTAGGCGGGCTCGATTATGGCGAAAGGCTGCCTACGGTCAGGCAGCTCGCAGATGATCTGGGCGTCAATGCCATGACGGTAAACAAAGCGTATGCCATTTTGAAAGCCGAGGGTTACATATCCATTGACAGGCGGCGCGGCGCAAAGGTTTGTACCGTATGGAACAAGCAGGCCGGCTTCAACAGCAAGCTCGAACGCGAATTAGAGCTTGTCATTTCGGAGGCCAGCCTTAAGGGAGTCGGGCAAGAGGAGTTTATGCAAATTTGCTCGAATATCTTTACAACCGCAGCCAGCAAAAATCATCCCCTAATAGAATAGGAGACTTTTTATGAACAATTTTTATTTCGTTATTCCAGCCGTAATTGCTTATATCAGTATTCTTGTCCTGTTTCTAAAGCAAGCCGTGCCAAGCAATCAAATTTTATTTGGCGTCACGCTTCCTTCGCATGCCTTAGAGGATGAAGCGATGAAGCAGCTTCAAGCCGAATATAAAAAATCATATACCATCTACGGATCCGCCATGCTGCTATCCTTGGCGCCGTTTTTCTTTCTCGGCCATTATTTCTCATTATCGCTAATTTATATGATCATTTGGTTTGCCGCATTTCTTTACACGTCAAAGCTCCCCTTCAACAGCATCCATTATAAAGCCGCCGCGCTAAAACGGGAAAACGAATGGTTCGTTGGCGAGAAACGAATGATTCGAATCGATACCAAGGTCACGCAGCTAAAAAAAGCGATGATCGTATCGCCATACTGGTTTCTTATTCCCGCTCTGCTATCCATCGTCCCCATTCTTGTATCCTTTCAGAACAAAGATACTCTCTTAAAAATGACCGGGATCGCTTCGCTTGCGATGACCGTCGTCCTGTACGTCATTTACGCTGCCTTCGGCAATATGAAAACAAAGGTTTACAGCGAAAATCACGATATCAATGCCGCGATTAACCGCGCAGCACGGCGCTACTGGTCGATGCTTTGGCCGATTCTCGCCATTTTCGAGAGCATCAACGCTTATGTCGCCTATCTGATTTTGACTAATGTAAGCTCGTTTAGCTTCACGCAGTGGATGATTGGCATAGTGATGGTATCGCTAGTCCCGCTCGGCTGCATCTTCTATGTCCATAACAAGATACGCGCCCTGGAGGAAAGCCTGGCAGCGACTGACGGGGAGGCTGTTCCCAGCGATGATGACGGCTACTGGATTAATGGCTCCACTTATTACAACCCGGATGATAAATCCGTAATGGTCCCCAAACGCGTGGGCATCGGTACGACTCTGAATATGGCCACGCGTGGCGGCAAATGGATTCAATACGGCGGAATGGCGTTGGCGCTTCTTATCATCCTTCCGCTTGCCGCATTTGCCGTCCAGTCTGATCACACATCGCCTGCTCTGACCATTGCGGACAGCGGAATCGTATCGATTGACTATCCTTTGTATGATTACAGCTTCAATCTGAGCGACGTAAAAGAAATTACGCTGGAGGAGGAGCTGCCGAGCGGCTTCAGGACGAATGGCACGGCGACGGCGGAATATGCTCGGGGCAATTTCTCCTTAGAGAAACTGGGAGCCGCCAAGCTGTATGTATTCAAAAATTCGCCGCCCTACATTTTCATCCAATTAGAAGACAAAATCGTCGTATACAATGACAAAGACGCAGCCAAGACGGAAGCGCTCTTTAACGAGCTCAAGTCACGCCTGACTCCATAATGCTGCGAACTAGAAGAACGCCATAGCACTGCAAGCTAAGAGGAGCTGGCGCCATATACGAAATGCTCAAGCGTTTCCAGCGATTGCTCGTTTAGGTTTTGGGAGTTGTCAAAATAAAGCACGGATGCCGCTGGAATGCGCCACTTGAGTTCTCGCTTCGCTAGCGAGGATTGGCTGAACTCGCTCCAGTTATCCAGCTTGTGCTGATCGAGAATCAATCCCCTGTGCTTGATCCGCTCGTAGTGGAGCTGCTCGTCCTGGAGATAAACGAATACGACTTTTATCTCGACATCCGATAAGGAGGCCCCTATTGATGAGAGCTCATGCTCGATCCAATCCGGGGTCTCCGTTTCTTTTGTAAACGGCCCAATCACAAAGATTTCCCCGCCATTTGCAATATTCTCAAGCGCCGCATCCATCGTAATGCGATAACCCAGATCACGGCATAACGCTTTGTAGCTGCTGGAATCCCGGTCGGTTGGATCCAGTCCAGCCTGCGTCATGAGCGCCTCCGCTGCCGGCCGCAGCACCGTATCCATGTCGATTACGGCAACGCCCCGTTTCCTCGCTAAAGCCTTCGCAAGCGTAGTCTTGCCCGCACCTGCCCCGCCTACAAAAAACACAAGTTTACGCATAAACCCTCCTCCTTCAACGCTTTATCTTCATTCTTAACTTGTACAACCGGTTACCCACTAATATCGCCAACTCTCGGCTACTCCTTCTTCTTATCCCGTAACCGCCGTCTTTCTCCACTCTTAGGAGCAAATAGCTTCAAATTTACGCTTTGCTAGGATCTTTGAAATTAGATGGAATTTCTCCCGCTAATGTAGTGTAATTCTAGATAATGAGTCAATTAACAGGAAAAACTCCTTCTAATTACCCTTTTACCCCTGCTTCCGAGTGAAATCCCTATAATTAACGGGAGATATTCCATCTATTATAAATCATATATTCTTTTCAAGATAATTAGATGGATATTTTCCTTCTAAAATATGACCCAGCATAAGCCTTCAGCTGGAGCGCCTTCTTCTGGAGGTATTCTGACCTAGATACTACATTTATCCCTCTAAATACATAACAAAAAAACACCTCGCAGTGCAAGGTGTTTGGAATAGTTAGAATGGAGCGGAAGACGGGAATCGAACCCGCGACCCTCGCCTTGGCAAGGCGATGCTCTACCGCTGAGCCACTTCCGCATATCATTTTATCGACCGAATCTTTGTCCTATCATTTCGGCGACAAGAAATATAATAACATTTTGACGAATAACATACAAGTGTTTTCTAAAAAATAATATTTAATCATGTAACAAACGTGGCGATAATTCTTCTATTAAACCCGCTGAGCTTGTTTAAATCGAAACTCACCCGCACTTATCCCCCTATGCGTTTTACAGCGATTTTACTTTTCCGGTTCTTCATAACTCCTTAATAACGCATGAGCATATGATAAATCGGACTAATCGAGCAGTAATGGCAGCTTGTCCCGCAATCAGATCATACCCCAAATAATACCATATCGCAATTCACACAATAGTAACTGCATCTCAGAGGAGCAAAATCAAAAACTCCTTCAAGAAATAAAACCAAATCCATAACCCATCCTCAAAAATAAAAAAAAGCCCCCGCTAAGCAAGGACTCTTTCTTCGTATGATGCGCGTAGAGGGACTTGAACCCCCACGGTCGCCCGCTAGATCCTAAGTCTAGTGCGTCTGCCAATTCCGCCATACGCGCGCAATTATAAAATTCCAGCCGTTTAAAGAAAATGGCTGGGGATTCAGGGATCGAACCTGAGAATGACGGAGTCAAAGTCCGTTGCCTTACCGCTTGGCTAATCCCCAACATCTATTTTTCGTGCACTTTTGTTAAAATGGCGGAGCTGACGGGATTCGAACCCGCGGTCTCCTGCGTGACAGGCAGGCATGTTGGGCCACTACACCACAGCTCCATATGTATGCTCGGATAAATCCGAAGGTAAAACCAAGGTTTGGTTGCGGGGGCAGGATTTGAACCTGCGGCCTTCGGGTTATGAGCCCGACGAGCTACCGGGCTGCTCCACCCCGCGTCAATTGTTGCTTATAATCAGAACAAACGCCACTTAGTCGGACGTTTACTAATGTAAACATTAGCAGATTGCGCCCTGAAAACTGGATACGAAAGTCAGGTTTGCTGAAACCTTTTTAGCTGCTGTCTGCCGGATGTATGGGTCCATGCAAACGTTTTAGGATAAGCCCTCGACCGATTAGTATTCGTCAGCTACACACATTGCTGTGCTTCCACCCCGAACCTATCAACCTCGTCGTCTTCAAGGGGTCTTACATACTGGGAAATCTCATCTTGAGGGGGGCTTCACGCTTAGATGCTTTCAGCGCTTATCCCGTCCGTACTTGGCTACCCAGCGGTGCTCCTGGCGGAACAACTGGTACACCAGCGGTACGTCCATCCCGGTCCTCTCGTACTAAGGACAGCTCCTCTCAAATTTCCTGCGCCCGCGACAGATAGGGACCGAACTGTCTCACGACGTTCTGAACCCAGCTCGCGTACCGCTTTAATGGGCGAACAGCCCAACCCTTGGGACCTACTTCAGCCCCAGGATGCGATGAGCCGACATCGAGGTGCCAAACCTCCCCGTCGATGTGGACTCTTGGGGGAGATAAGCCTGTTATCCCCAGGGTAGCTTTTATCCGTTGAGCGATGGCCCTTCCATTCGGTACCACCGGATCACTAAGCCCGACTTTCGTCCCTGCTCGACTTGTAGGTCTCGCAGTC